>NZ_JBHUYJ010000078.1:20931-36876 GCF_042668715.1 Streptomyces sp. NPDC057271 | reverse complement strand
GACATACCCAGACCAACGAACCCACGACCAATCGGTCATCACATCAACCGCTCGTCCCACCAAACGAAGCATGTGCGGAGGACGGGTCTAGGCCACGAAGCCCGGGGCGCCCGCCGCCGTGACCACCGGCCGCCCTGCCGCATCCCAGGCGATCATGCCGCCGTCGACGTTCACCGCGTCGATCCCCTGCTGCACCAGATACTGCGTGACCTGCGCCGACCGGCCACCGACCCGGCACATCACATACGCGCGACGCCCGTCGGCCACCGCCTCGGTCACCTCACCGAAACGCCCTACGAAATCGCTCATCGGCACATGCAGCGCACCCTCGGCATGACCGGCCACCCACTCGTCGTCCTCACGGACGTCCAACACCAGGGCATCGGCCGGCACGGAAGCCACGTCCACCGAGGGGAGCGGGGCGAAATTCATGGGACATGCCTTCTCTCGTACGAACGACTCGACGGAATTCGAGCTCTGTGAAACGTACTGCACCTACCCCACGAGCGCGGCGAGCTCCGCCTCACGCTCGGCGACCTGCGCCAGCAGCTGCTCGGCGATCTCCTCGAGGAGACGGTCGGGGTCGTCGGGCGCCATCCGCAGCATCGCGCCGATCGCGCTCTCCTCCAGCTCCCTCGCCACCAGGGTCAGCAGCTCCTTGCGCTGCGTCAGCCAGTCGAGGCGCGCGTAAAGCTCCTCGCTCTCGCTGAGCCGCTCCGGCTCGGGCACGGGACCGGCCGCCCACTCCTCGGACAGCTCGCGCAGCAGCGCCACGTCACCACGGGCGTAGGCCGCGTTCACCCGGGTGATGAACTCCTCGCGCCGCTTACGCTCGTCCTCCTCGCGCGCCAGGTCCGGGTGGGCCTTGCGGGCCAGCTCGCGGTACAGCTTCCGAGCCTCCTCACCCGGCCGGACCCGCTTGGGCGGCTGCACCGGCTGCCCGGTCAGCATGGCGGATGCCTCGGGGGAGAGCCCGTCGGAGTCCATCCAGTCGTGGAAGAGCTCATCGACGGCCGGCATCGGCATCACGACGGCCCGCGCCTCCTGCGCCCGCCGCAGATCCTCAGGATCCCCGGTCCGAGCCGCCCGCGCCTCGGCGATCTGCGCGTCCAGCTCGTCGAGCCGCGTGTACATGGGGCCCAGCTTCTGGTGGTGCAGCCGGGAGAAGTTGTCGACCTCGACGCGGAACGTCTCCACGGCGATCTCGAACTCGATCAGGGCCTGCTCGGCCACCCGCACGGCCTTCTCCAGCCGCGCCTCCGGCCGCTCAGCACCACCCGAATCCGATCCGCCGGATTCCGCCGCGGCGGAATCCGCGCCCGCCGGGCCCCCAGTCGGGTCCACGCCCGCCGAACTCCCGCCCACCGGGTCCACGCCGGCCAGGTCAGTCTCCGGGGCCGCGCCCGAATCCGCGGCTGCCGGGCCTGCGCCCTGATCCACGCCCGCCGGGTCGACGCCCGAATCCGAGCCCGCGCCCGGATCCACGGTCTGGTCCTGGTCCACGCCCACGTCCTCGCTCCGGTCCGTCACCACACCAGCCTACGATCCTCCGGGGGCCCCTCCCCCCTCCCTCCCCCGCCCCCGTCCCCTCGGTTGGCTTCGCCCGGCTTCGGGCACAGGCGGGCCTGTGCCGTCAGACGCCGAGCTCGGCCGCTATCCGGCCGTCGCGTACCGCCGCCACCAGGTCGGTGTGGTCCGCCGTGGTGCGGTCGGCGTAGGCGACGGCGAAGGCCGCGACGGCCTCGTCGAACTCCTCGTTCTTGCCGCAGTAGCCCGCTATCAGGCGCGGGTCCGCGCTGTGGGCGTGGGCGCGCGCCAGCAGTGCGCCGGTCATGCGGCCGTAGTCGTCGACCTGCTCGGGTGTGAGCGCGGCCGGGTCGACACTGCCCTTGCGGTTGCGGAACTGGCGCACCTGGAACGGGCGCCCCTGGACCGTTGTCCAACCGAGCAGGATGTCGCTCACGACCTGCATCCGCTTCTGCCCGAGCACCACGCGCTGTCCCTCGTGTCCCGGGTCCGGGACGGTGAATCCGGCCGTCGGCAGGTGGGGGAGGAGCGCCGAGGGGCGTGCCTCCTTCACCTGGAGGACGAGAGCCTCACCCCGGTGGTCGAGGAGCAGCACCACGTACGAGCGGGTGCCGACGCTGCCGGTGCCGACGACGCGGAAGGCGACGTCGTGGACGGCGTACCGCGCGAGGAGCGGCAGCCGGTCGTCGGAGACGGTGTCCAGGTACGGGCCGAGCGCGGCGGCGACGGTGGCCGCTTCCTCGTCCGGGACGCGGCGCAGGACCGGCGGTGCGTCGACGAACCGGCGGCCGCCGCCGTCGGCGTCGCTGACGGACTCGGTGGACTTGGCGGCGAAGCGGGCGCTGGTGTTGTTCCGCGCCTTCTCCGAGACCCTCTCGAGGGTGCCGAGCAGGTCGCGGGCGTCGGTGTGGGAGACGAGCTCCTCGTCGGCTATCGCGTTCCAGGCGTCGAGTGCGGGGAGCTTGGCGAGCAGCCGCATGGTCCGCCGGTAGGCGCCGACGGTGTCGAAGGCGGCGGCCCGGCAGGTGTCCTCGCTCGCGCCCACCTCTCGTCCGGCGAGGACGAGGGAGGTGGCCAGTCGCTTGAGGTCCCATTCCCAGGGGCCGACGACGGTCTCGTCGAAGTCGTTGAGGTCGATGACAAGCCGGCCGCGGGCGTCGCCGTAGAGGCCGAAGTTCGCGGCGTGGGCGTCGCCGCATATCTGTGCGGCGACGCCGGTGACGGGCGAGCCGGCGAGGTCGTGGGCCATGAGCCCGGCGGAGCCGCGCAGGAAGGCGAAGGGGCTGGCGGCCATGCGTCCGACGCGGATGGGCGCGAGGTCGGGCACGCGGTCGCGGCTCGACTCCTCGACGGCCCGGACGGCGTCGGGCCGGTCGTCGGCGAGGACGAGGGCGTTGTGGGTGGCGCGCGGGACGCGGGCGCGCAGCGCCTTGCCCTGTTCCCTGGGGGAGTCGGTGGCCCCCGCCGCCGCCCGCCGGGCGAAGCCGGGCACGTGCGGTACGCGCCCGCTCTCGGTGCCTCGTTGTCCCGATACCGCTGTCTGGATCTCGCCCATGGGACGCCTCCCCCGCTTCGCACTGTGTGGTGCAACATCAACTGGGCAAGACGGTACCGCCGGGTTCGGTGGCCCGTCTTCCCCTGTGGACAACGGCCTGTGGACAACTGCCGCTGGCGGCTGTCCACCAGGCCATACGCCTTTCAGACTCCCACGGCCTCCGCCGTCTCCTCCTCAGCGGCTGCCTTCGTCCCGGACGCCGCGGGCGCTCCCGCCGCTTCCGCAGGCGTGGACCGTGGCGCCGGCGGGCGGCGGCGTGCTTCGGCCAGGCCCGCGCAGACCGTCACGGCTGCTCCGGTGAGGAGCCAGAGGGCGAGGGCGAGGAGGTGTCCGCCGAGCGCGTGGCCGTCGAAGTAGACGTGCACGCCCTCGACGAATCCGGCACCGTTCCAGAAGGCGTGGAGCGCGCCGGAGAAGCCGGGTTGGAGTTCGGGGCGGTAGATCCCGGCGGCTGGTGAAGTCGAGCAGGACGAACAGGACCATCACTCCGAGAGTGGTCCAGCGCCGCAGGAAGGTGTGGAGTCCGACGCCGGTCAGCAGGATGCCGGCCGAGTACAGCCAGGACATTTCCCGCCGCGCCCGCGCCGACCTCGCCGCCCACCACCTGCTGGACAAGTCGACGGTCAGCCGTCAGATCGCGGGGCTTGAGAAGCCCGCGGGCTGGATCCCGGAGGTGGGCTTCCAGTCAGCGGCGAGGAGCCCGAGCAGCACCTCGTCGAGGAACTCGCCCAGCACCCAGGCCGAGGAGCGCAGCACGCCCTCCCGGACGAAGCCGTTGCGCTCCGCAGAGCGCAGCATCGCGGCGTTGTCCGCCAGCGTCTCGATCTGCAGCCGATGCAGGCCGCGCACGACGAAGCCGTAGTGGCACAGTACGGAGACCACGTCGGTGCCGTAGCCCTTGCCGCGGGCGGACGGCAGCAGTCCGAGACCGATGTGCGCGGACCGGTGGTGGGTGTCGATGCCCCACAGATTCGCGGTGCCGACGAGAGTGCCGCCGTCCAGCTCCACCACGGAGAACGGGACGAGTCCCTGCTCCTTGTCGTCCACGACGAGGCGCGCGTCCTTCGAGCCGGGCGTGATCGGCCGCCACGGCGCGGCCGCGGCCCGCGAGGCGTTGACCACGTCGTCGTAGAGTTCGGCCCGCAGGATCGGGATGTCGTCCTCGTGCCGGGCCCTGAGCCCGACCTTGCTACCCCTCAGCATGCGAGCTTCCTATCCGACCGGGCCGACCTGCGACAAGCCGATTGGGCGTGGCAACGACCGTCCGAAGAGGCGGAGTTCAGGTCTCCGGAAGATCCCGAGGCCGCTTGGCGCCCTGGGCCGCCCGCGCCCGCCTCTCGACTCCCGGAGTTCCTAGAGCCCCGCATCGCGCGCCAGCAGAGCCGCCTGCACACGGTTCTCACAGCCCAGCTTGGCCAGGATCCGGCTGACGTACGTCTTCACCGTGGCCTCGCTCATGTGCAGCCGCCGCCCCGCGTCCGCGTTGGACAGCCCCTCGCCGAGCAGCGCGAGGACCTCGCGTTCCCTCTCGCTCAGTGCGGCCACCCGCCCCCTGGCCTGCTCGGCGCGCGCGACCTCCCGCCCCGAGGCCAGCTGTTCGACCACGTGACGGGTGGCGGCGGGCGAGAGGTACGCGTCCCCCGCCGCCGCGGCCCGTACCGCGCGGATCAGCTCGGCCGGCGCGGTGTCCTTGAGCAGGAACCCGACGCCCCCGTGCTCCAGGGCCCGCAGCACGTTCTCCCGCTCGCCGAACGTGGTCAGCACGATCACCCGTGTCGAGGGCGCCGCCCGGCGCAGCTCCGGCAGGGCGGAGAGACCGTCGAGCACCGGCATCTGGATGTCGAGCAGGACCACGTCTGCCGCGTGTGCCCGCGCCTCCTCGACCGCCTCCCGGCCGTCGGCCGCCTCCGCGACCACCTCGATGTCCTCGTCCGAGGTGAGGATCATCCGGATCCCGGCCCTGATCAGCGGCTCGTCATCGGCGATCACGACCCTGATGCGCTGCCCTGCCACAGCTACTCCCCAACGGCTACCGGTTCGGGCGGGTCAGCGCTAGCGCGTGACCTCGTACGACTTCTTCTCGATCAGCTTGCCGTCCTTGAAGCAGAACCGGAAAACCGGCTCGGCCTCGCTCTCCACGACCTCCGAGGACATCAGCACCAGGCACTTCGATCCCTCGGGCTCCGCGGGCCCCTTGCCGTGCAGCCCGGTGGTGGCGATGGTGTCGCCGGACGGCAGCCGGTCGCGTACGTCCTGCTCGGCCGCGCCGACCTTGACCGCGTCGTACTCGCCCGGATCGATCATGCCCTTCTCCAGCGACGACACCAGGAAGTAGACGCCGAAGCCTCCCGCCACCAACAGCAGCACGAGAGCCGCGAACGCTATCCCGCATCCCACCGCGACCCCGCGGCCCGTGCTCCTGCCCCCGCGCAACGCCATCGCCAGCTCCCGTTCCGTCAACGTCCAGTCGGCCTGCCCGACCGGGACGCGACCACGGTCGCCCGGCAGAGCCTGCGTCGACTGCTGCCGGAAGTCGTCCTCCGCATCGACCAAAGGCGCTGCTTCCGCCGTCCCGTACGGCAGCATCCCGGCGACCCGGAATCCGCCGCCGTCGACCGGCCCCGCGTGGACGATGCCGCCGACGAGCCGTGCCCGCTCGTGCAGCCCGGTCAGTCCCTGCCCGCCACTGACCACGTCCCCCGGGGAGTGCGCGGCGGGCTCGTTGACGATCTCCACGACGAGGGAGTCCGGTTCGTACCGCACCTCCACGTCGATGAGCGCGCCCGGCGCATGCTTGTAGGCGTTGGTGAGCGCCTCCTGCACGATCCGGTACGCGGCGTGGTCGGCGGCCGGCGGCAGCGGCCGGAACTCCCCGCGCCGCCTCAGTTCCACGCGGTTCCCGGCGCCCTGCGCGGTCTCCACGAGCCCCTGGATCCCGGCGGTCCCCCGTGCGGCACGTCCCGAGGAGTCGCCGGAGCGTGCCGGCGGGGCCGCGGTGCCGGACGGCGCCGCGACGCCGTCGCGGAGGATGCCGACGACCTCGCGCAGTTCGTGCATGGCGGTCACCGACGCGTTGCGCAGCACGCCCACCGCCTCCCGCTGCCGCTCGGTCAGCTCCCGGTCGACCTCCAGGGCGCCGGTGTGGACCGCGATCAGCGCGAGTTGGTGCCCGAGGCTGTCGTGCATGTCCTGGGCGATCCGCTGCCGCTCCATGAGCCGGGCCTGCCCGACCACCATGGCGCGTTCCCGCAGCAGCTGGGCGTTGTGCTCCTGCAGGGTGTGCAGCAGGGTCCTGCGCTGCGTCCAGTACCGGTTGGCGAGACCGGGCGCGAGGGTCGTCGCCAGGTAGTAGAGCGTCGACATGAAGACGACGGTGAGCGTCCGGTGCAGGTCCCAGACCTCCACCACGCTGGCCGCGATGTTCAGCACGTACGCGACGGTGTACGCGATCAGGGCCCGTCCGGCGCCCGCGATGTACCGGCCCGACGACCAGCCGATGAGGATCAGGAGCATCAGGAAGCCCGGAACGAGCGGCGCGAGGCCGCCCGTGACGACGAGCATGGTGACGGGCAGCCGTCGGCGCAGTAGCGACAGGACGGCGGCGGCCAGGCCGACTGCGGCGAGCTGCCACCCCTCGCCGCCGAGCAGCTCCTCGCTGCCGGCGGCGAGCAGCCCCATCACGACGGCGAGCACGATCTCGCCCGCCGTTCTGCGCCGCGACCAGAACTCGGGCGCAGCGAACCATGCCCATCCGGCGCCGATCCCGGCCCTGATCTTCGAAGTCGCGTCCACGCTCGCACCCTAGGCAGCGGCCCGCGCCGACCGCGGCTCTCTTTCGTCTCGCCCCACGACGACGAAGGTCGCATCGCGCACATCGCCTGTGCATCGCCTGCGGATCGCCTCTGCATCGTCTGCCGGCCGGAGACCGACACCCCACCGACCGACACCCCACGACCGGCACTCCACAGCCAGCACTCCACGATCGACAACGCGGAAGCCCCGTAGGTCGATGACCTACGGGGCTTCCGTCTGGTGCGCGAGGGGGGAGTTGAACCCCCACGCCCTTGCGGGCACTGGAACCTGAATCCAGCGCGTCTGCCTATTCCGCCACCCGCGCATTGGGTGTGCTCCGGGCTCCCTCACCACTTTTTTGGTGCGATCGCCTGGCGACATCTGAAGATTAGCACGTCGCAGACCCTGGATTCACATCCGTTGTTTGGCCCCCTCCCGAAGCGAACAGGGAGACAGAGGCACCGGGACGTCGAGGGACGGAGACCCCGAGAAGCCGCAGAGGTCAAGACGGAGGCAAGGCGGACGGGCGAGGGAGGCGAGGCGGACGGAACTGGAGCACAAGCGGTACACAGCCGGAGGGGAAAGAGGCCGGGCACCAGGCACCATGGGGACGGAGCCCCGCACGCGGGCACACGGACGGGACGGAAGGGCACGGGCAAGGGGAGGAACGGGGCGCACCGCCCCCGCCGCCCCGCCCCGCTCCTCCTGCTCGCTCCCCGGGTGCGGGACACTGTCCAGGGGCCGCCTCTACGATCCGTGGGGAAAGCCTGTGAGAGGTGACACTCGTCCACAGGGCAGAGAAGGGGAACCAGCCGATTTCCCGACGCGTGGATACGATCAGTAAGCAGTACCAGGACGACAACGACGGAGGAGGTGCCCCATGGGAGTCCTGAAGCGTTTCGAACAGCGGCTCGAAGGCCTGGTCAACGGCACCTTCGCCAAGGTCTTCAAGTCCGAGGTCCAGCCCGTCGAGATCGCGGGCGCCCTCCAGCGCGAGTGCGACAACAACGCGACGATCTGGAACCGCGAGCGGACCGTCGTCCCCAACGACTTCATCGTCGAGCTCAGCACGCCGGACTTCGAGCGCCTCAGCCCGTACTCGGGTCAGCTCGGCGACGAGCTGGCCGGCCTGGTCCGCGACTACGCCAAGCAGCAGCGGTACACCTTCATGGGCCCGATCAAGGTCCACCTGGAGAAGGCCGACGACCTCGACACCGGTCTGTACCGGGTGCGCAGCCGCACTCTCGCGTCGAGTTCGTCACAGCAGCAGGCACCCGCCGCCGCCCCTCAGCCGGGCCGCGCGCCGGGTGGCTACGGCTATCCTCCGGCCGGTGCTCCGCCGATGCCCGTGGCCCCGCCGCCGGGCGCGGCCGGCACGCAGCGGCCCGGTCAGGCGCCCGCCGTCGGCCGCCCCACGGCCGGTGGTCCCGGCCCCATGCCCGCCTCCGGCGCACAGGTGCGCCGGTGGATCGAGATCAACGGCACCCGCCATCAGATCTCTCGCCCGACCCTGGTCCTTGGCCGCAGCACCGACGCGGACGTGAGGATCGACGATCCCGGCGTCTCCCGCCGGCACTGCGAGATCCGGACCGGAACGCCCTCGACGATCCAGGATCTCGGATCCACCAACGGCATCGTGGTGGACGGGCAGCACACCACCCGCGCTACGCTCCGCGACGGCTCGCGGATCGTCGTGGGCAGCACCACCATCGTTTACCGGCAAGCCGAAGGGTGAAGCGGGGGCAATGTCAGAGCTGACCCTGACGGTCATGCGGCTGGGTTTCCTGGCCGTTCTGTGGCTGTTCGTGATCGTGGCCGTCCAGGTCATTCGGAGCGACCTGTTCGGCACACGTGTCACGCAGCGCGGTTCGCGCCGCCAGGACGCCCGGCCGCAGCAGAATCCGCGCCAGGCGGCGACGCCGCCTGCCCAGCGCGGACAGCAGAACACGGGCGGCGGGCGCCAGCGCCGCGGCGCGCCGACCAAACTCGTCGTCTCCGAGGGGACGCTGACCGGCACGACGGTCGCCCTGCAGGGGCAGACCATCACGCTGGGCCGCGCCCACGACTCGACGATCGTGCTGGACGACGACTACGCCTCCAGCAGGCACGCGAGGATCTACCCGGACCGGGACGGCCAGTGGATCGTCGAGGATCTCGGGTCCACCAACGGTACGTATCTCGACCGGACCCGTCTCACCACCGCCACGCCGATTCCGCTGGGCGCGCCGATCCGCATCGGCAAGACCGTCATCGAGCTGCGGAAGTAGTACGACAATGAGCGAGCGGAGCGAGCGGGCCGACGCGGTCCCCACGACGGACCGCGCGGCGGACCGTCAGGTCCGGGCCGCGGACCGGCACGGGCTCCCGACCGGAGGGTGGGCAGTGTGGCTCGAGACCGGCTGTACCCCGAGGCGACGCCGACAGGGCAGGTGCGCATGAGCCTGTCACTGCGCTTCGCCGCCGGGTCGCACAAGGGCATGATCCGCGAGGGCAACGAGGATTCCGGTTACGCCGGGCCCCGGCTGCTCGCCATCGCCGACGGCATGGGCGGCCAGGCCGCCGGTGAGGTCGCCTCCTCCGAGGTGATCTCCACGCTCGTCACCCTCGACGACGACGTTCCCAGCTCCGACATCCTCACCTCGCTCGGTGCCGCGGTACAGCGTGCCAACGACCAGCTGCGGCTGATGGTCGAGGAGGACCCCCAGCTGGAGGGCATGGGCACCACGCTCACCGCCCTGCTGTGGACGGGGCAGCGCCTCGGTCTCGTGCACGTCGGCGACTCGCGCGCGTACCTGCTGCGCGACGGTGTCCTCACGCAGATCACGCAGGACCACACGTGGGTGCAGCGGCTGGTCGACGAGGGCCGGATCACCGAGGAGGAGGCCACCACCCACCCGCAGCGTTCGCTCCTGATGCGCGCGCTGGGCAGTGGTGACCACGTCGAACCGGACCTGTCGATCCGCGAGGTCCGGGCCGGCGACCGTTATCTGATCTGTTCCGACGGGCTGTCCGGAGTCGTCTCCCATCAGACGATGGAGGACACCCTCGCCAGCTACCAGGGCCCGCAGGAGACCGTGCAGGAGCTGATCCAGCTCGCGCTGCGCGGCGGCGGCCCCGACAACATCACGGTGATCGTCGCCGACGTCCTCGACGTCGACGGCGGCGACACCCTCGCCGGCCGGCTCAGCGACACCCCGGTGATCGTCGGCGCGGTCGCCGAGAACCAGGTGCAGCAGTCCGACGGCGGGGCGATGCAGACGCCGGCCGGCCGGGCCTCCGGTCTCGGCCGCACGGCGCAGCAGCAGCCCGGCGGGCACGCGCCGCAGGGCTTCGGCCCGCCCGGCAGCGGTGACGACCACGGCTACGGCGGGATGCCGCCGCAGGGCTCCTTCGGCGCCTACACGGACGAGAGCTTCGACAAGTACGAGAAGTTCGAGAAGCCGCGCACCGGCCGCAAGTGGCTGAAGCGCAGCTTCTTCCTGATCCTCGCGCTCGCCGTGGTCGGCGGCGGTGTGTACGGCGGCTACCGCTGGACGCAGACGCAGTACTACGTCGGCTCCAACGAGGAGCACGTCGCGCTCTACCGGGGTATCAGCCAGGATCTGGCGTGGGTCTCGCTCTCGGACGTGGAGAAGGACCACCCCGAGATCGAACTCAAGTACCTCCCGCCGTACCAGCGCAAGCAGGTCGAGGAGACCATCGCGGGCGGCAGCCTCGGCAAGGCTCAGACGAAGATCGCTGAGCTGGCCGTGCAGGCCTCGGCCTGCAAGAAGACCGAGCAGCGCCGCGAGGCCGCGGAGAAGTCCGCGGACCAGGCGAGCAAGCCGCCCGCCGACGGCGCGACCACGCCCGAAGACAAGCCCACCACAGCCGCTCCCTCCCCGGGCCCCACCCTCACGGAGGACGAGCAGAAGCTGGCCTCGAACTGCGGCAAGCAGTAAGCACCCGTAGGGGGCCTTTCACCACCATGAGCGTTGTCACCAACACGACCACCATCGGCGCGATCGAGGCGCCGAGCCGCCGGAACACCGAGCTGGCGTTGCTCGCGTTCGCCGTCGCCATCCCGGTCTTCGCATACCTGAACGTCGGTCTGGCGATCGACGGGAAGGTTCCCGCGGGGATGGCCGGCTACGGCCTCGGCCTCGGCCTGCTCGCCGGCGTCGCGCACCTCGTGGTGCGTAAGTTCGCCCCGTACGCGGACCCGCTGCTGCTGCCGCTGGCGACGCTCCTGAACGGGATGGGCCTGGTGCTGATCTGGCGCCTGGACCAGTCGCCGCGCATCATCAACCGGTACAAGACGTTCACCCCGGACGCTCCGAGCCAGATGCTGTACTCGGCGATCGCCGTCGCGATGTTCGTCGGCGTGCTGCTGATCCTGAAGGACCACCGGGTCCTCCAGCGCTACACGTACATCTCCATGGTGGCGGCCCTCGTCCTGCTGCTGCTGCCGCTGGTGCCGGGCCTCGGCGCCGACGTCTTCGGCGCCAAGATCTGGATCAGCGTCGCCGGCTTCTCCATCCAGCCCGGTGAGTTCGCCAAGCTCGTCCTCGCTGTCTTCTTCTCCGGCTATCTGATGGTGAAACGGGACGCGCTGGCGTTGGCCAGCCGTCGGTTCATGGGCCTCTACCTGCCGCGCGGCCGGGACCTCGGCCCGATCCTCACCATCTGGGCCGTCAGCCTCCTGATCCTGGTCTTCGAGAACGACCTCGGTACCTCGCTGCTGTTCTTCGGCATGTTCGTGATCATGCTGTACGTGGCGACGGAGCGGACCAGCTGGGTCGTCATGGGTCTGCTGATGTCCACCGCCGGTGCCGTCGTCGTCGGCTCGACAGCCGGGCACGTGCAGTCCCGTGTCGCCGCCTGGCTCGACCCCTTCGAGTGCCTGAAGACGGCTCCCGAGGGATCCAACATGGCGGCCGCCTGCGACCAGATGAGCCAGGTGCTGATGTCCTTCGGCTCCGGTGGCATCCTCGGCACCGGTCTCGGCCAGGGCAACTCCGACCTGATCGGCTTCGCCGCCAACTCCGACTTCATCTTCGCCACCGTCGGCGAGGAGCTCGGGCTGACCGGCGTCATGGTCTTCCTGCTGTTGTACGGCCTGATCATCGAGCGTGGTGTCCGTACCGCCCTCGCTGCCCGCGACCCGTTCGGCAAGCTGCTCGCCATGGGCCTGTCCGGCGCCTTCGCACTGCAGATCTTCGTCGTCGCGGGCGGTGTGATGGGCCTCATCCCGCTGACCGGTATGACCATGCCGTTCCTCGCGTACGGCGGTTCCTCCGTGATCGCCAACTGGGCTCTGATCGGCATCCTGATCCGGATCAGCGACACCGCGCGCCGCCCGGCGCCCGCCCCCGCCCCGTCCCCCGACGCCGAGATGACCCAGGTGGTCCGTCCGTGAACAAGCCCCTGCGCCGGGTCGCGATCTTCTGCGGCCTGCTGGTCCTCGCCCTGCTGATCCGGGACAACTGGATCCAGTACGTCCGTGCCGACGAGCTGAACGCCCACCCGAAGAACAGGCGCGTCACGATCGAGCGGTACGCGAACGAGCGCGGCAACATCATCGTGGACGGCAAGCCGATCACCGGCTCGGTCGACTCCCAGGACCCGTACTACCGGTTCAAGCGGACCTACACCGACGGCCCCATGTGGGCCCCGGTCACCGGTTACGCCTCGCAGGCCTACGACGCCAACCAGATCGAGAAGATCGAGGACGGCATCCTCACCGGCAACGACGACCGGCTCTTCTTCGACCGCACGCTGTCGATGTTCACGGGCGACAAGAAGAAGGGCGGCAACGTCGTCACGACGCTGAGCGGCGCCGCCCAGAAGGCCGCCTTCGAGGGCCTCGGCGACAAGACCGGCGCGGTCGTCGCCATCGAGCCGAAGACCGGCAAGATCCTCGCGCTCGCCTCCACGCCCTCGTACGACCCCTCGACCTTCGCCGGCTACTCCGGCAAGGACGAGAAGGCCTGGCTGGCGCTGGAGAAAGACAAGAACAAGCCGAAACTCAACCGCGCGCTCCGCGAGATCTACCCGCCCGGCTCCGTCTTCAAGGTCGTCACTGCGGCCGCGGCGCTGGAGAACGGCAAGGTCACCGACATCAACGCGCCGACGGACACCCCTGAGCCGTACAAGATCCCGCTCTCCTCGCGGAGCATGGTCAACCATGCCAGTGGGTGTGAGAACGCCAGCCTGAACAAGGCTCTCGAGGTCTCCTGCAACTCGGTCTTCGCCAAGCTCGGTGACGACGTCGGCCGCGACAAGATGGTCGAGATGTCCGAGAAGTTCGGTTTCAACGCCGAGCAGTTCATCCCGGTCCGCTCCGCCGCCTCCGTCTACGACAAGAAGATGGACCGCGGCGGGAACGCGCTCTCCTCCATCGGCCAGTTCAACACCGCGACCACGCCGCTCCAGATGGCGATGGTGGCGTCCGCGGTCGCCAATGACGGCAAGCTGATGAAGCCGTACATGATCGACAAGCTGGAGTCTCCGAACGTCGACGTGATCAAGCAGAACGAGCCGGAGGAGATGAGCCGCCCGGTCTCGGCGGAGACCGCGCAGAAGCTCCAGCAGATGATGGAGAACGTCGTCTCCAAGGGCACCGGCGCCAAGGCCGACGTGAAGATGGACGGCGTCAGGGTCGGCGGCAAGACGGGCACCGCCCAGCACGGCGAGAAGAACTCCAAGCGCCCCTACGCCTGGTTCATCTCCTACGCGATGACCGACCAGGGCTCCCCGGTCGCCGTCGCCGTCATCGTCGAGGACTCCGCGGGAACGAACCGCGAGGACATCTCCGGTGGCGGCCTCGCAGCCCCGATCGCGAAGGCCGTGATGAAGGCGGTACTGAAGACCAGGAGCTGAGCCTGCGGCCGGGCACCGCCCAGGTACCGGTCAGGTATCAGGTGCCGGTCGCGGGCGGATCGCCCTCCCGTGGCCGGTAGCCTTTGCGCGAACAGCACACCGCCGGACCACACACGGGTGCGGTCGGGACAGACGGAGAGGGCTGGATCAGTTATGGAAGAGCCGCGTCGCCTCGGCGGCCGGTACGAGCTGGGCTCGGTGCTCGGCCGTGGTGGCATGGCAGAGGTCTACCTCGCCCACGACACCCGGCTCGGCCGCACCGTCGCCGTGAAGACGCTGCGGGCCGACCTCGCCCGCGACCCGTCCTTCCAGGCCCGGTTCCGCCGTGAGGCCCAGTCGGCCGCCTCGCTCAACCACCCGGCGATCGTCGCGGTCTACGACACCGGCGAGGACTACGTCGACGGGGTCTCCATCCCGTACATCGTGATGGAGTACGTCGACGGCTCGACCCTGCGTGAGCTGCTGCACTCCGGGCGCAAGCTGCTTCCCGAGCGCACCCTCGAGATGACGGTCGGCATCCTCCAGGCGCTGGAGTACTCGCACCGCGCCGGCATCGTGCACCGTGACATCAAGCCGGCGAACGTCATGCTGACGCGGACCGGTCAGGTCAAGGTCATGGACTTCGGCATCGCGCGCGCCATGGGCGACGCCGGCATGACCATGACACAGACCGCCGCGGTCATCGGCACGGCCCAGTATCTCTCCCCCGAGCAGGCCAAGGGCGAGCAGGTCGACGCCCGCTCCGACCTGTACTCCACCGGCTGCCTGCTGTACGAGCTGCTGACCGTCCGCCCGCCGTTCGTGGGCGACTCCCCGGTCGCCGTCGCGTACCAGCACGTACGCGAGGAGCCGCAGCCGCCGAGCAACTTCGACCCCGAGATCACGCCCTCGATGGACGCCATCGTCCTCAAGGCACTGGTCAAGGACCCCGACTACCGCTACCAGTCCGCCGACGAGATGCGCGCCGACATCGAGGCCTGCCTCGACGGCCAGCCCGTCGCGGCTGCCGCGGCGATGGGTGCGGCGGCGTACGGCGGCGGGTACGGCAACGGCTACGGCGGCTACGCCCCGGACGACCAGCCGACGACCGCACTGCGCCAGACCGACCCGGCCGGCCAGACGTCCATGCTGCCGCCGATGAACCCGGACGACGGTGGCTACGGCTACGACGACCGCCCGGACCGCCGACGCCAGAAGAAGTCGAACACCTCGACGATCCTGCTGGTCCTCGCGGGCATCCTGGTCCTGGTCGGCGCGATCCTCATCGGCCGCTCGATCTTCGACGGCAAGGAGGGCACGGACCAGGTCGTCGTGCCGTCCCTGGTCGGCCAGACCCTCCAGGAAGCCGAGTCCCGGGCGAAGAACGCCCAGGTGAAGGTCGCGCAGTCGGGCTCCGAGCGCTGCGACCAGCCCAAGGGCAAGATCTGCAGCCAGTCGCCGGCGGCCGACGGCACGGCGAAGATGAACGTCGACGAGACGATCTCGGTCGTCATCTCCGAGGGCGCCCCGCAGATCGAGGTCCCGGACGTGCTGGAGAAGTCCCAGGAGAGCGCTGAGCAGCTCCTGAAGGACAAGGGCTTCAAGGTCGTCGTCAAGCAGGAGGAGTCGGAGGAGGACCTGGGCACGGTTCTGCGCCAGAGCCCCGACGGCGGTTCGAAGGCGGAGCAGAACTCCGAGGTCACGATCACGGTGGCGAAGCAGAAGAAGTCGCAGCTCCCGGACGTCACGGGTCGGCTCTTCGACCAGGCCGTCCAGGACCTCAAGACGCTCGGCTTCGAGAACGTCGCCCGTCAGGACGTCGACTCGGACCAGCCGGCCAACACCGTCATCGGAATGAACCCGCAGGGCCCCTCGAACCAGGCCAAGGACGTCCAGATCACGCTGAAGGTCTCCAAGGGCCCGCAGCAGACGCAGACGACGATCCCGACGGGCCTGACGGGCAAGAGGTTCGAGGAAGTCAAGCAGCAGCTGGAAGCCCTGGGCCTGCCCGTGCAGCAGCAGGGCTCGGACAAGAACGACGCCATCGTCATGGGCACCAACCCGCCCGAGGGCAGCCCGGTGAACACCGGCACGACGATCACCGTCTTCACGGCGGGCGGCGGAGGCGGCGGCAACAACGGCGGCGGCTTCTTCGACTAGCGGCCGCGCGTACGCACCGAGACGGGAAGGGCCCCGGCATCCTCGAGGATGCCGGGGCCCTTCCCGTCTCG
>NZ_JBHUYJ010000078.1:0-20921 GCF_042668715.1 Streptomyces sp. NPDC057271 | reverse complement strand
CGGGGCCGCGGCAAACGCTGGCGGCGGTTTCTTAGACGATCGTCTGGTTGCGCACACTGAGAGGGGAGGGGCCCGGGACTCCTGGGGCCGCCTGGGCCCCTTCCCGTACGCCCGCCGGTCGGATCCCACCGGGGCCGGCCCGGCTCGGTTCGGTTCAGCCTGGCTCTGCCCAGCCCTGGCCCGGTTCGGTTCGGTTCGGTTCGGTTCAGCCTGGCTCTGCCCGGCCCTGCCCGGCTCTGCCCGGCTCGGTTCAGCTCAGTTCCGCGGGCGGTGTCCGCTCCGCGTCGACCTTCTCCGTGCGGACCAGTTCGCCCCACACGATGTAGCGGAAGTCCGAGGTGTACATCGGCGTGCACGTCGTGAGCGTGATGTAGCGGCCCGGCTTCGACTTGCCCGATTCCTTCGGGATCTGCTGGAGGACGTCCACGTTGTACTTCGTCGTCTCCGGAAGGGTCTTGTAGACCTTGTAGACGAACCACGTGTCCTTGGACTCGAAGACGATCGGGTCGCCGTTCTTCAGCTTGTGGATGTTGTGGAACTTCGCCCCGTGCCCGTCCCGGTGCGCCGCCAGCGTGAAGTTGCCCTGCTTGTCCTGCGGCAGGGCCGACTTGACCGGTTCCGTGTAGTAGCCGGCGACGCCGTTGTTCAGCGTCTTGCTGTCGGTGCCCTTCTTGACGAGTATCTCGTCCCCGCCCATCGCCGGGACGTGGAGGAAGCCGATGCCGTCCTTGGTGTCCAGGGCGCCGGGCGCCGACGCCCAGTTGTCACGGACCTGGTCGCCGTCCTTGTCGGCGGCGCGGTCGGCCAGGACGTTGGTCCACCAGAGCGAGTAGACGACGAAGAGACCGAGCACCAGGCCCGCGGTGATCAGGAGTTCGCCGAGAACACTGATGACTCCGGCGATCCAGTTGCGCGCACGTGCCACTGCGTCGTCCGTCCTGAAGTGTGTGGTCGTGGATCCGTAGGGTCTCAGCCTACGAGCGCGTCCGGCTTCCCCTTGCTGCGCGGGCGTTCCTCGACCATCTTGCCCCACACGATCATGCGGTACGTACTGGTGAATTCGGGCGTACAGGTCGTCAGCGTGATGTACCGCCCCGGCTCCTTGAAGCCCGACTGCTTCGGCACCGGGTCGATCACCGACACGTTCGACGGCGCGGTCTGCGGCAGGATGCTCGCCATCTCGTACGTGTAGTAGGCGTCCTGGGTCTCGACGACGATCGGGTCCCCGGGCTCCAGGCGGTTGATGTACCGGAACGGTTCGCCGTGCGTGTTGCGGTGCCCGGCGACCGCGAAGTTGCCCTCCTTGTCACCGGGCATGGCCGTCTTCAGCTTGCCCTCGCTGTAGTGGCCGACCATGCCGCGGTCCAGGACCTTGGGCTTGTTGATGCCCTCGGCGACGGGGACGACCACGTCCAGCTTGGGGATGTACATGATCGCGAAGCCCTCTCCCGGCTCGAACGCGCCCGGCGCCCGTCCCTTGGACCAGGAGTCCTCGATCTGCCCCTTGGCCTGGTTCGCCTGCTGCCCGGCCCGTACGTTCGTCCACCACAGCTGGTACGTGACGAAGAGCAGCATGACCACGCCGAAGGTGATGAACAGTTCGCCCACCAGCCGGCTCGCGACGACACCGAAGCTGTCCTTCGCCGCCCTGGCCGCCCGTCGGGCCTCGACGCGGGACAGCGGTGCGGCAGGGGTCTCGGCGGCGGATGCGGCGGGCGGTGCGCCCCGACGGACCTTCCCCTTGGCCCCCTTGCCCTTGGCGGCGCGTCGGCGCTCGGCCCTGCCGGGGCCCGGAGGAGGCGTCACGGCCGCCTCCACGGCCCTCAGAGCCATCGTCTCACCATGGGGCTCGTGAGACTCGTACGGTGCCTCAGAAGGCCCGTACGAGCCCTCCTGGGCCCCCTGGGCCTCCTGGGACCCTTGAGGCTCCCGCGGGGGCTCGTAGGGCGCGTCCCGCTGCTCCTGCGCGGGCTGCGGCGCCTCGGCGACGCCGTCCGGTATCGCCTCGTAGGGATACGTGTACTCAGCGTACGGATCGGAGGGAGCCGTCGCGTACGGCGTCTCCTCCGGTATCGATCCCGGTTCCGGTCCCGGCTCGTTCGTCGCCCGGAACCACGGCGACCCCGCCGTCACGCGACGGCCTTGCCCACCACCGGCGCGAGCCCCGCCGACCTGCCGATCGCTCCCCTGTCGCCGCACTGCTCCAGCCAGTTGGCGAGCATGAGGTGGCCGTACTCGGTGAGCACCGACTCGGGGTGGAACTGCACGCCCTCGACGGCCAGGTCACGGTGGCGGAGCCCCATGATGATGCCGTCCTCCGTCCGGGCGGTGACCTCGAGCTCCGGCGGCACGGTCGTGGGCTCGGCGGCCAGCGAGTGGTAGCGCGTCGCCGTGAACGGCGACGGAAGGCCCGCGAAGACGCCCTTGCCCTCGTGCGTGACGAGGGAGGTCTTGCCGTGCAGCAGTTCGGGGGCGCGGTCGACGACTCCGCCGTACGCGACGGCCATCGACTGCATGCCCAGGCAGACCCCGAAGACCGGCACCCCGGTCCCGGCGCAGTGGCGCACCATGTCGATGCAGACACCGGCCTGTTCGGGCGCGCCGGGTCCGGGCGAGAGCAGGACGCCGTCGAAGCCGTCCTGGGCGTGGCTCAGTTCTACCTCGTCGTTGCGCAGCACCTCGCACTCGGCGCCGAGCTGGTAGAGGTACTGAACGAGGTTGAAGACGAAGCTGTCGTAGTTGTCGACGACGAGAATCCGCGCGCTCACTGGCCGTCCACCGTCACATCGTTGAACGGAAGCAGCGGCTCCGCCCAGGGGAACACGTACTGGAAGAGGGCGTAGACGACCCCCAGGACGAGGACGAGCGAGATGCTGCCCCGGACCCACGCGTTGCCCGGCAGATGCCGCCAGATCCAGCCGTACATGACGTCCACTGCCCCTTCCGTTCGTTACGGGCACCAGAGTACGGGGCGAAGGAGGCGTGAGGGGTCAGCCCGTCAAAGCCGGTGGCTTGCCCTGCGTCACAGGCCGGGTGGCGTCGAGGTGCGCCCAGGCGATCAGCCGGTGGCTGCTTCCCCACTCCGGCTCGCAGGTGGTGAGTGTCAGATAGCGGCCCGGGCCGTCGAAGGCGGCCGCGCTCTTCCGCAGCGGACGGGGTACGGGGTCGATCACGCCGACGTCGGTGGGGACGGTCCGGTACGGCGTGCGGGCGATCCGGTACGTGAACCAGGTGGTCCCGTCGGTGAGGACGACCGCGTCACCCGGCCGCAGCCGGGGGAAGTCCTTGAACGGATCTCCGTACGTGCGCCGGTGGCCGGCCACGGAGAAGTTGCCGGTCTCGCCGAGCCGGGCGGTGGCGGCGTAGTGGCCGAGGCCCTTCTTCAGGACGGCGGCGGAGGTGCCTTCCAGGACGGGCCACTCCCAGTCCCCGCCGAGCCGGGGGATGTACATGACGGCGATGCCCCGGCCGTTCGCGTACGGCTTCGGGGGCGGCGCGGCCGGGGCGGCGCCGGGGACGGGCCGCTCGCCCCACTCCCGCTCCAGGGTGTCGATCTGCCCGGCGGTCGCGTTCTCCGCCTGGACGCCGGTCCAGTGCAGCAGGTACACGACGAAGAGGACGATCACGGTTCCGACTGTGACGCACAGCTCGCTGAACGTCCTGACGATCAGTCGCACCGCCACCGGCCGGGCCTCCCCGCAGTCAGCTCACAGGCTTCGCGTAGTGGAGATCCACTGTGCCGGAGTAGCCGGGCAGAGTCACCGCCCTGTGCTCGTCGACTTTCCAGCCGAGTCCGTAGGCCTTCACGTACAGCTGGTAGTTCTGCACGGCCGGCGAATCGGCGAGTGCCTTGGTCAGCCTCCCCTGGTCACCCACGGCGGTGATCTTGTACGGGGGTGAGTAGACCCGGCCCTGGAGGATCAGGGTGTTGCCGACGCAGCGCACGGCGCTGGTCGAGATGAGCCGCTGGTCCATGACCTTGATGCCTCGGGCCCCGCCCTGCCAGAGCGCGTTCACGACGGCCTGGAGGTCCTGCTGGTGGATGACGAGGTCGTTGGCCTGCGGCTCGGGGTAGCCGGGGGCCGCCTGGGCGTTCGGCGGGGCGTCGTTCAGGGTGACCGTCAGCCCCTGCCCGGAGATCGCGGTGGTGCCGGCGGCCGTCTCCAGGGCGCGCAGCCTGGCGTCCTCGGCGCGCGTGGAGCCGTCGTCGCGGGCCGCGAGGGCGTCGACCTGGCCGCGCAGGGCGGCGGTTGACTCGTCCAGGCCGGCGTTCTTGTGGTTGCGCTCCTCGATGAGGTCGGAGAGCCGCAGCAGCGAGGCGTCCGTCCGGATGTTCGTACCCTTGGCAGTGTTGAAACTGGTCACGAAGATCAGCCCGGCCAGGGCGAAGACGGCAGCGGTCAGCACCCGGACGGGGCGCCACCTGGTGGGTCGGCCCGGCCCGGGGGAAGAGTCGGCAGAATTGCTCAACGTACCCTGATCCCCTTCGGTGCCGTGGAACCACTACGCTAACGGACGCCCGGGGGACGCAGTGGTCCTCCTACGTTCACCAGCCGTCCCGCCCCGGCGCCAGCCACAGTTCCCTGCGCGGTCACGCAGCGCATCGACAGGAGAGTCCCTCGTGCCGAAGTCACGTATCCGCAAGAAGGCCGACTTCACGCCCCCGCCCGCCAAGCAGGCCACCAACATCAAGCTGACCAATCGCAGCTGGGTGGCACCGGTGATGCTGGCGCTGTTCCTGATCGGGCTCGTGTGGATCGTTGTCTTCTACGTCACCGACGGCACGCTGCCGGTGAAGTCCATCAACAACTGGAACATCGTGGTGGGCTTCGGCTTCATCGCGGCCGGGTTCGGCGTCTCCACACAGTGGAAGTAGCCGCCCTCGCGGTGGACGCGGCGGGCTCCCGGCTTGCCCGTCAAGCCTTGCCCTGAACTTATCCACAGCGTTGTGCACAGCACTGGATAACTTACGAAGATCTGTGGATAACCATCGCCCCGGTTGACGCCGGTGTGACTGCGGCACCCTGGTCACGGATTCCCCCGCACCCCCTGCTCCTGCTGGAAAATCCCAGCTCAGGAGCAGGGGGTGCGGTCGTTCTCCACGACGTGCACACAGTCCGCCACGCGCTGTGGATAACTCTGGGGAAAGCTTTGCGGTGAAGCTCGTCCACAGCCCTCTGTGCTCAGGTGAGCGCTGTCGAGCGGGCGAGGATCATCCCCAGGTCGATCATGAGCACCAGTCCACAGGCTGCGTACTGCACGAGGTTCCGCCGCGCCCGCGGCGCGTGCAGCAGGCCGTAGGTCACCAGGGCGCCGCCGACGAGGCCGCCGATGTGCGCCTCCCAGGAGATCCCGGGCCGGGTGAAGGTCAGCAGCAGCGACAGGGCGACGAAGAGGATCACCGGCCGCATGTCGTACCGCTGGCGGCGGGTGAGCACGGCCCAGGCGCCGATCAGCCCGAAGACGACGCCCGAGGCGCCGAGCGAGGGCTGGTTCGGCGCGGCCAGCAGATAGGCGAGCGCGGAACCGGAGAGTCCGGAGAGCAGACAGAGGGTGGCGTAGCGGATCCTGCCGAGCTCGGGTTCGACGATGCCGCCGATGACCCAGAGGCCCAGCATGTTGAAGAGGAAGTGCGGGATCTCCTGGTGGAGGAAGGTCGAGGTCAGCAGCCGGTACCACTCGCCGTCCGCGACGCCCACGATCTCGCCGAGCGGCGGGCTGAAGGCGTACCCGATCAGCGACAGCTCGTCCACGAGCCGGTCGCCGGCCACCTGGACGGCGATGAAGAGGGCGAGGTTGATCGCGATGAGGATCTTCGTGACGAGACGCCCGTCCGATGCCACACGGCCGCCGGCGAGCGTCCGGGGCTGGTTGGCGTCGGGCGCATGGCCCGTGCCGGAGCCGTTCCGCACACAGTCCGGGCACTGGAAGCCGACGGACGCGGAGACCATGCACTGCGGGCAGATCGGCTTGTCACACCGGGTGCAGCGGATGCCTGTCTCGACGTCCGGGTGGCGGTAACAGCGCGGCAGGCCGGACTGCGGCTCCATGAGGTCCCTCCCGAGGAGATGGGGGCGGCGAGGCGGCGCCCCGCCTTCCCTGTACGGACGGGCGGGGCGGAAAGGTTCCCTGTGTGCGGGTCCGCGGGGGCCGGCCAGTCGGCGCCCCCGCGCAGGCCTGCCGGTCGGCGTCCCCGCGGAGGTCCGCCGGCCGGCGTCCACGGGGGCTACGACCTCGGCGCCCGCCGGGGCTACGACCGGTGGTCGGCGTCCACCCGGGGACGTACCCCATGGCCGGGGGCCACGACCGGTCGACGCCCGACGGGGCTACGACCGGTCAGCGGGTCTCGATGACGACCGACTCCAGGACCACGTCGTCGAGCGGCCGCTTCGTGTTCGGGTTGACCGGCGTGGCGGCGATCGCGTCGACGACCTTCTTGCTCGCCGCGCCGACGACCTCGCCGAAGATCGTGTGCTTGCGGTTCAGCCACGTCGTGGCGCCGACCGTGATGAAGAACTGCGAGCCGTTCGTGCCCGGCCCCGCGTTGGCCATGGCCAGCAGATAGGGGCGGTCGAAGAAGAGCTCGGGGTGGAACTCGTCGGCGAACTCGTACCCCGGCCCGCCGGTGCCGTTCCCCAGCGGGTCCCCGCCCTGGATCATGAAGCCCTCGATGACCCGGTGGAAGACCGTGCCGTCGTACAGCCGGTCCGCGGCGACCGTGCCGGTGGCCGGATGCGTCCACTCCCGCTCGCCCTGGGCGAGTTCGGTGAAGTTCCTGACCGTCTTCGGGGCATGGTTCGACAGCAGCCGAATCTCGATGTCGCCCTGGCTGGTCCTGAGAGTGGCGTAGAGCTGCTCGGCCACGGTCCGCCTTCCGTAAGTCTCCACTGACGCGCATCGCATCCTCGCACGGAAGCGTCGTGGCTATGCCCCGGATGCCAGCCCCGCATGCCGTACCGCGTTCCGGCAGGCATGATTTCGAAAAGGGTGGAAAGGCGAAATACCGACACCGCCACCGAGTAGGAGGATGCCGTGACCCGGATGGACAGCGTGCGCGCCGCGACCGATTCGGCCAGGGACAGCGTGCTGCACGCCGCGGAAGTGGTGGCGCCTTATGCCGACACGGCCAAGGAGCAGGCCGCTCAGTACGCCGGCACGGCCAAGGACCAGGCCGCGCGCTATGCGCACGAGGCACGTGTCCGGCTCGCGCCGAAGGTCTCGCAGGCCGCTCAGCAGGCCCGCAAGCAAGCTCGTGTGCAGTACGACTGCCATGTCGCACCACATGTACCACCTCGGGTCGACGAGGCCGCGCATCGTGCCGCGGTGGTGACCCGGAAGGCCGCCCGTCAGGCGGCGGACTACACGGTTCCGCGTGTGGAACAAGCGGTCGCCGCCACCGGACCCGTCCTGGACGAGGCCGGTTCACGTTCGGTGGCCGCCTGGGCCGCGCTGCGCGGTCAGGTGACACCGCGGGAGATCGAGAAGCTCGTGCGGAGGCACGAGCGTCGGGCCCGGGCCGGACGTCTCGCCAGGGGACTCGCCGTCCTCGGCGTGGTGG
Organism: Streptomyces sp. NPDC057271; assembly: GCF_042668715.1. Taxonomy (NCBI): domain Bacteria; kingdom Bacillati; phylum Actinomycetota; class Actinomycetes; order Kitasatosporales; family Streptomycetaceae; genus Streptomyces; species Streptomyces sp. NPDC057271. The sequence goes on along the minus strand of NZ_JBHUYJ010000078.1, from coordinate 13,363 downwards.
CCACGGGTCTGTTCGTCGCGTGGAGGTGGTGGGACAAGCAGGCCAACCCGGACTGGCTGGTCGAACCGCCCGCTCCTACCGAGGTCGATGAGGCCGTTCCGGAACCGTCGTCCCGTACGTCGCCGCTGTCGTCCGTCGACGGCAGTGGGGCTCTCGATCCCGAGGTGGAGGCCAAGGAGGCCGAAGCCGACATCGAGACGGATACGGATACGGATCGCGACGAGCGTCGCTGAACCGCGAGGTCCGTCCGGCGTTCCGGTCGTCCCGTGGGCCGTCGTGCGAGGTCCGTGTCGCGGGTGTGCGTGGGGAGTGGCGAACCGACTCCTCACGCCCTACGCCACCCAGGCGAGCGCCCTGTCCGACAGCTCCGTCCGGTCCGCGAGCGCGGTCTCGGCGGGGGAGTCGGCGCGCAGGTGGCGTACGGAGGGCGAGGAGTTGTGGGCCTCGGCCCGGATGCGCTGCTTGATCGTGGGCGGCAGGGAGCGCTCGCGGACCGTGGGCCACTCATACGCCGACCTCTGTGCCGGTACGGCCACGTTCGAGCGGGACCCGGTGGCGGCGCCCGCGGCGGCCGGCTCCTCGGGCTGCTGGACGGCGGGAGCCTGCGAGGCGGCGGCGGTGGACGCCAGGCCCACGGAGGCGAGCAGGGCGAAGAGTACGGAGATGAAGGCGGTCCAGAACTGCTTGACCTTGGCGGTGGCCATGGCCCCTCACTTTCGTGACGCTGGGGTTCGTGATGTTCTCGGATGGTTCATTTCGGATTGCGCGCTTTTCGTACTTTCCTCATGATGGGGGCGCGGATCCGGATTCCCCGGAGCGACGCCGTCACCGCGCAGTTCTTCCGATGAACACCACTCGTACGGCTCAGTGGGCCGTGACGAGTTCCCCGGCGCCGCGGGTGTCGGCCGCCTGGGCGCGGGAGCGCTCGGCCCAGCGGACGGCGGGCTTCGTGGCCACCCCGGTGAGCAGGAAGATCCCGCCGAGCAGCAGCCAGCCGGGCACGCCCCAGGTGACGAGGAGCGCGGTGACCAGGAGCGGGCCGAGGGTCCGCGCCACGGGGACGCCGGTCCCGTAGAAGCCCTGGTACTGGCCGATCCGGCCGGCGGGCGCGAGAGCGAAGCCGATCTGCCACGAACCGGCGGAGTGGCGCATCTCGGCGACGACCTGGAGTACTGCGCCGAGGGCGAGGACGGCGACGGTCGCCCAGGGGCCGAGGCCCGCTGCCGTCACCGCGAACACGGCGCACGAGGCGAGCATCACGACGCCGGCGAGGCGCACCGCGCGCGTGGCCTCGGACAGGCCGGTGACCTTGCGGGCCACTCGTACCTGGAAGAGCATCACGGCCCCGGTGTTGAGGACGAAGAGCGCCGAGACGATCCAGCCGGGCGCCGAGGTGCGCTGCACGATCCACAGCGGCAGGGCGAGGCTGAGCAGGGGCAGCCGCAGGAGCATCAGCGCGTTGAGGAGGGTGAGCAGCGCGTACGGGCGGTCGCGGAGCACCGCCAGGCGCGGCTCGCCGGCGGCGGCGACGGGGGCGGGGGCCACGGGCGGCAGTCCGCGCAGTACGAGCGCGCAGATCAGGAACCCGGCCGCATCCAGCGCGAGGACGGACAGATAGGCGGTACGGGTGCCGGCGTGGAGGGCGAGTCCGCCGAGGCCGGCGCCGACGGCGAGCCCGGCGTTGAGGGTGGACTGCAGCCTGGCCAGTACCTCCGTACGGGCCGAGGGTCCGACCAGTCCGGCGAGCAGAGCCTGGCGGGCGGCGGCGAGGCCGCTCTGGGCGGTGGCGTACACGGCTGCGGCGATCAGGAACGGCACGAAGGAGCGGATGAAGAGGAACGAGGCGACGGCCGCCGCCGTGGCCAGGGCGAGCAGTACGGCGGTGGAGCGCGGGCCGCGGCGGTCGGCGAGGTGCCCCAGCCAGACCCCGGCGACCGAGCCGACGGCCCAGGCGAGCGTGAGCCCGATCCCGATCCGCGCGGCGGACAGGCCGACGATCTCGCTGAAGTAGAGGGCCGAGGTGACGTAGAAGGCGCCGTCGCCGATCGCGTTGCTCAGCTGGGCGAGGAGGAGCGCGCGGGGGGCGCGGGAGGCCTGCGGTGCCGGGGGGACGGTGTTCGCCATGAACACGACGCTATGGGTGGGTGGCCCGGCCTGACAGGTCCATTGCCGGGGGCCGGGAGTGGGCCAATCGACGAAAGCCCCTCCATACCGCGCCGCCACGGTACGAAGGGGCTTGTCCGGTGGAGCCCAGGGGGGTCGAACCCGCAACCGAGACGCGTCTCACCTGCGGTTCTACCGGAAACCCGGACTTCTTCGCCCTCCGCGATCGGGCTGAATCCTCAGGGCTCTCCTTGCGCCTTCTGCCCGAACCCGCGCGGAACGCGTCCAGAACTCCCCCTCGGAACGCCTCCTACTGAATCCCTCCGGGCTGGTCCTTGGCCCACCACAGGAACGCGGCGGCGTGCTGCCGGTTGGCGAAGCCCTCGCCGGCGAGGTCGTTCAGGAGGTCGTTGCTCCAGAAGATGAGCCGGCCGAGAGTCCAGTTCACCGACTCGGGCGACGGCAGCTCCAGTCCGAACACCATCCGCGCGATCTCACGCTTGCCGCCCGCCTCCGTCGTGTACTTCAGGATCGTCAGGTACCGGTCGGGATACATCACGCAGAGCACCCTCGTGAGGAGGGCCTCCTTGAAACCGGTCATGGCGAACGGCTGCGTGCCGTCCAGCAGTTGCTGGAGCCGGTCTTCGCGCGGCACGTCGTCAGGTCCGCGCAGGAGGTACTCGATCGTCTGGCGGGTCGCCTCCCCGGCCACGGCGTCGCCCATCTCGTTCCACGCGGAGTTGAAAGTGGCCTGGTTGCCGGGCCGGGCTCCGACCTCGGAGTTGGCGAAGTCCTTGAGGACTCTGGGGTCGCACGTCCACAGCCCGTCGGAGGAGAAGACCTGCTGGTACTTCGCCCAGTAGGCCGCCACGTCGGGGTCGAAGTCCGGCTTGCCGGCGAGGTACTCCTCCTTCAGCCGGGCCACACGCTCCACCTTCCCTGGAGCGACCCCCTCGGCTTTCGGGAAACGGGCCTTGAGTTCGTCGAAGGAGCGCAGCGGATTGCCCTGCGGGACTGTGGGCTCCCTGTGCTCCCACTCGTAACCGCACCGGTGCCTCACACGCCGGCGTCCGCCGTCGAGCGTGCGGACCACCTCGATGTCCTCATCGTCACTGCACAGTGGACACATGGCCAACGCCATGACTACCCCCGCTCCGTCGGTGCTCGTGCTCCCACTCCGAGCCGGCACGCTCTTCGGCCAAGAGCCGCATCCTCGCATCCGGTCAGGGCCGGCGGGATGCCCTCCAGCACGTCGGCGGACCTCGACTTCACGGGACCGGATGCCCACGCCGTATCCGGTACCGATCAGTCCGTAAGCCGGCATACCCGGTTGCCATCCGTCACCTCGTACGCGTCGATGCGCAGGAGCTGCCGGACGTGGGCCGGAACGCGCGCGGCGGCCTTGACGGAGGAGGACGGTACGACGAGGGCGTAGCGCGTGTGCGGGTCCTGGCTCGTCATGCGGCGCAGCAGTTGGCCGTAGGCGATGTCGGCGTCGATGCCTTTCTCGCTGGTGCGGCCCTTGGCCTCGCAGATCAGCCGTTCCTCCCCGCGCACGGCTTCCAGGTCGGTCCACCGGTCCGTGGGATCGACCGGTGTCCAGCCTTCGGCCAGGAGCCAGGTGCGGAAGGTGTCGGTGACCCGGTCCTCGTCACTGTCGCGGGCCAGGATCTTCGTCAGTTCCACCAGATCGGCTTCTTCGTCGCGACGCAGCCGTCCGCAGCCGTCCGCGGCCGTCCGCCTCCAGGTCCGCGGGGCGGATGCCCGGGCATCCTGCCACCGCCCAAGGACCACAGCACCGGGCCATGGGCATGCGAGCACTGAGCTACTTGAGACAACCACTCATGAACGCTCTGTGGCGCTCCTCGCCGATGCCGTCCTTCCACTTGCCCTCGACACTCGCGCGGTCGTCGTCAGCATCCACAAGGTCGAGGGACTTCAGCACCATGAGCTTGCAGACGAACGTCCAGACGGCGGCAGGATCCTCACCATCGTTCGACTCCGCCCTGTCGATGACGTAGACACCCAGTCGGCGCCCCTCGGCCTGCGGATCGCCGTCGCCGTCGTACAGCGAACCCAGTGGGGGGAGCCCACCGAGAGCGTCGTTGCATCCCGCCGTGGCATGGAGACGTGTGTCGCCGGTCTTGTTCAGCGTCTTCGTCGCCTCTTCGAGATCGTCTACGTCACCCACGTCCGAGATCAGCCGCTCGATGCCCGCACTGCCGTACCGTCCGCCCCGATCTCATGGCTCACCGCGTTCCTCCCCCGCAAGTCCGGCGAGGCCGATACAGCCAGGCCCACCAGAGAGACCTGGGCCTGTGCATTGCGCCGCGCCGCGCCTGCCTGCCTGAGAGCCCTCGGGTGTCCCCACAGCGGATCCGTGCGCACACATATGCACGGGAAAATCAGGACAAAAACACCCCCCTGACAGCGTTTCCGCAGGTCAGAGGGGTGCAAGGGAGTGGAGCCCAGGGGAGTCGAACCCGAAACCGTTACCTTCCTGACCTGCGAGAACGCCGGAGAATCGGGATGAACATCCCCATCGCCACCCTGTTGCATCCCGCTCGATCCACGCTGCCCCCTCGCCCGTGTTGACATGCCAACACGGGCAGGCGAGTCATCGCAGTAGCAAATAAGTCGCCTCGCATCTCATGCAAAGCCCATGGCACAGAGAGATTTGCACTGCCCGTTGCGGGCATTCTCGCAAATCACATGCGTTCATATGCTCACGACGTCCGGCGCCGTTGGGCCGTCGGTTTCCCACCGAGGGTGGCAGGATGGGCGCCAAGCATGAGGGGGGTACGTTGAGCGAGTTTCGCGAGTTCGTCTATCTGTCGGACGGGAAGCTGCGCCAGTTCGCGCGGCCGCGTCGTTTCACCCGGCCCGGCGCGGTGCGGCTGACGACGCCCGTGGGCGGGGTCGATGTCGAGGCATCCGCGGCCGATGCCGAACACATGCGGATGCAGCGCCTGCGGGAGGTGGACCAGCACCTGGCGGAGCGGGCCCGATGGTTCGCCGAACCAGGACTGCGACCCGGGCAGTGGGTGTGGTTCGAGGCGTCGTTGCACTGCGTGACTCTGCACGGTGGGTATCAGCGCATGGTGCTCTTCGCCGACCCCGCCCCTGGCGACGAGCCCCGTCCCGAGGAGGAGACCGGATGCCGCCTGCTCCTGCACGGGTCCACCCGGCATCTTGTCGGCTACGCCCCCGCCACCATCGACGGGCCCGCCCTGGAGGACATCGACGGCGGCTCCAGCATCGGCACGACATTTCTCACCACTGCGGGGCAAGCGGTGCGTGCCCTGTCCACAGAGCCCGATCCCACGGCGGACGGTGCACCAGTACCAGGAGTAGGGCTTAGCGGATCGGGAGTGCGGGACCTCATCGCCGCCATCGATGCCCGACACGCGGATTTGTCCGCAAGCACCCGGATGTGCGGGTTCGCGCGCGTGACGGCCGAACTCCCTGCCGGCGAGAGCGCCACTCGCTGCCTGATCGCAAGCCCCCTGAGCGTGGAGTACGCGCGAGACCAGGCGTGACCCCGGGGGCACGAGCGCCCGTGTGGAAGGCTCCACGCGGAAGGAGAACAGCACGATGGACGATGCTGCCATGTCAGTAGCAATGCGTTACGTGCGAGAGCACCTCACACGCACCTACGCTCCGCTGATCGATCTGGCAGACGTTGCCCGCATGCCTGAGAAATACCAGGATGGGGCATTCCTCAGTCGTGCCCTGGCCGCCCAAGCGGTCAGTATTCTCACCGGCCGCAGTGCCGAGGAAGCCGCCCTGTCTGTCGTGGATGGTGCCGGAGACTCGGGTATCGACGCCATAGCCTTCTCCGCCAACGGCTCGGACATCTGGTTCGTTCAAGCGAAGTGGAGCGACACGGGCAGAGCGAGGCTGAGCGAGAGGGACGCCGCTGTTCTCATCACCGGGCTGCAGCGTGTGGCCGACCGTCGCTACGAAGGGTTCAATTCCCGTATCAGTGCGCTGGCCAACCGCATCGACGAAGCCCTGAGCTCCCCGCGCTGCCGGGTCCATCTGGTGGTGGCCCTGGCGGGCGACGCCCGCCTCCACCGAGCTGCGGAAGTCCAGCTCTCCCTCGTGGAAAAGGGTTTCGGCTTCGACGGCCGCATTCCGGTCGACGTGCACACACTGGGACTGGCCGACTTCCACTCCGCCGCGCGCGCCGACGCAGACCGCACACAGGTGCGCCTGACAGCGGCCCTCACAGACGGCTGGCACAGCCTGTCCGTGCCTCACCAGGCCTACGTCGGAAGTATCCCGGCCGGCGACCTCGCCGCCTGGTACAACACCCACCGTGACCGGATGTTCGCCCCCGTTCTACGCCCACACACCAGTCAGTTCAACCCTGCCACCGTGGCACAGCTGGTCGACGAGCCGGAGGAGTTCTGGTACTTCAACCACGGTGTCACCCTGGTGTGCGACCGTGTGACGGCGCACTACATGGCGCGCAAAGCACCGGGGCAACCGCTGCGGCTGTCGATGGAAAACGCACAGGTGGTCAACGGGGCCCAGACCGTCGTCTCCGTCGCCCATGCTGTCGACCGTCATCCCGAGGTGGCCGACCGCGCCCTCGTCTCGCTGCGCATCATCTCCATCGACGACGCCTCCGCAGACCTGGTCTCCAGGATCACCCAGGTCACCGAGGACGACGGCCCCGCCGACCCCTTGGATGCCGTCGCCCGCGACCCTGTCCAGCAGAGCATTCGCGACGAGTTCTCGTATGACCTGAACAAGGACTATGTCTATAGGAAGGGCGCCGTCGCGCCCGCACCCGGCACCGGCTGCACGATGCAGGAAGCAGCCGTCGCTCTGGCCTGTGCTCACCCGGACATCTCCCTGATGGCCCGGGCCACTGCGGACCCCAGTTACCTGTGGCGCCCTGCACCGGAGGGTGCCTACACCCGCCTGTTCGGTGGACGCCCTGGCGTCCACCAGATCTGGCAGTCCGTGCTGTTGCTGCGCCAGGTGCGAACGGTCCTGGCGCAAGTAGCCATCGGCGAATCGCCCCGCTTCCGTAACCTCGTCACCCACGGCGACCTGCTAATCACTCATCTGGTGTTCCAAAGCATCGGCCCCGACACCCTTGAAGAACTGCGCGAGCCGGGCGACGTGCACGGGACCTGGCTTATCCAGCGCACACTGGCCATCGCGCGCCTCCTGACCTCAGCCGTCGAGCGGCTCTATGGCCAGCACCTCTTTCTGGCAAGCGTGTTCACCGACGAACGCAAATGCCACGTCCTGGCTAACGATGTCGCCACCTCTCTATCGGCCTCGTCACCTCATCCGGCCAACGACCCAACCAGTACCCGACGCCGCCCCAACAGTGTCTCGGTACTCATCGAACACGACCGGATCCCAGACGGCGCCCGCCTGATGTACCGACCCACCGAGGCCGAAGAACGCGCGATCGGCGCATGGCTCAGCGAGGATCCTCGCAGATACATCGCAACCTGGACCAACGACCGTCGTCGCCCCCTCTTGTGGGCCGCCGACCAGCAGAGTTACTCGCCGAGCGCTCTGATCCGCCATATCTGGAACGAAGCCCGGTGGGACCAAGCCCCGTCTGCGGTCAACGGTGCCCGCCGTTGGCTGCTACCGGGCGAAGGCACACTCGTCGACCTCGCCGAAGCGCTGCTGTCTCCGGCTGCAAGCGGCGGTGACGACTGAGATGCGCACGCTCGACCGCTACGAACTGCGGAGCCTGATCGGCCGGGGAAACATGGGTCACGTCTGGCAGGCTTGGGACACCCGGCTCAGACGCTATGTCGCCATCAAAACCATCAATCCAGAGCGGCTCACCGGTCCGGCCACCGACGTGGACCCGAAGGACATCGCCGCCCGTTTCCGCCGCGAGGCGGTCCTCGGTGCCCGCTTCAGTCATGCCGGCCTACCCACGCTCTATGATGCGCAGCTCGACGGTGGCCCGAAAGACCTGTACTTGGTCTGGGAACTGCTCGTAGGCCAGAATCTCGCCCAGGTCCTGTCCCAGGAAGGCGGCCGTCTGCCCATACCCCGAGTTCTTTCCCTGGCCGCTCAGATGACGGACGTTCTGGCCTGCATCCACGAAGACCCCGTCATTCACCGAGACCTCAAACCGGCCAATTTCATGATCATTGGGGACTGGAAGGTGAAGCTGCTCGACTTCGGCGTGGCAGCCATCTTCGGCACCGATCATCCCCGCCTCACTCAGGCCGGCCAAGTTCTCGGGACTGTCGCGTACATGGCACCCGAGCAGTTCAGTGACCGCGGCCTCATCGATCCGAAGACAGACCTCTACGCCCTCGGATGCCTCCTGTACGAGATGCTCACCGGGCAACCACCGTTCACTGGCGACCACGCCACGATGATGGACGGTCACCGCTACCGCATACCCGCCCCAGTCCGGGAACTACGCCCGGACATCATCCCCGACGTCAACGACGTCGTGATGAGCATGCTCGAGAAGGACGCCGTCAACCGCCCCGCTTCGGCACGACACATCGCGGACCGGTTGGCCCCACACCACACCGTTCAGGAGCCCTCCTCAGACCACCCTGCAGGTGGAACTGACAAGAGCGTCGATATCCCCACCGAGGCCACAGCTCCCCCACTTCCGCTCAGCGTACGCCTGGTCCAAGCACAGGCGCTGTTCGACGACGGACGATACGGAGACGCCCTGCAGGCATACAACAGGCTCAGCGCCGAGCTGGCCTATACGACAGCCGACGGCGCGGACCGAGCGGCAGAGGCACGGTCCAGAGCCGCCTACTGCCATCTGCGTCTGGGCAACAGGGAGGAGTCTCTTCTCGCCTATGAGGCTCTCGCCAGGGAACTAGGCCAGGACAGACCCGCCGTAGACACCCTGCTGCTCGACGTACGTACACAACTCGGCCTACTGCAGGCAGCCACCCACCGGACAGCAGCCGCGCTCGACACGTTCGCAGACATCTACCCCATGCTCGTGAAACACCTTGGGCAGAACGCCTCCCAGACGACCGACGTCCGTGCAGCGTTGAACCGCATCAATCAGCTGGGCGGATTTCCCCGCCAAGACGCCACTCCAACCCCACAGGGCTCGTAACGGGCCGCCGATAGCTCGGCGAGGGAGCGGGAGCGCCCCGTCACACATCACACCGACTGAGCACAGTGAGGTTTTTCCCCTCCACGGCAGAGGCCCAGCAGTATCACACGGCGACGAGCCGGACCCGGTCACCGCAGAGCTTGACCATGTCGTCGATGTCGGACGTCAGCATGACCACCGGGCGCTGCTGCCGAAGCGCTGCCTCGGCCACGGCCGCGTCAATGGCGTACTTGTGACCGTGCAGGCCGGCGCCCATCAATAGGGCCGAGGCCGCCTTCGCCTCCTCGTCCCCCACCGGGATGACACGGAGGCCGGACAGCAGCCAGCTCAGCCGAGCCTTGTTCGTGCGTGAGTGCACGGCCTCGATGATGGTGAGCGCGCAGATCACCGCTTCCATGCCACGCGAGCGTGCCTCCGCGACCAGGGCCACCACCGTCTCGTCGTCGGCAAGCAGCTTGGAGAACCCCTCGCTGTCCAGGACCAGTGTCCCCTCGTGACTCAGCTTGCGGCGGGCCACTGGTCTTCCTCGGCGAACACCTCGTCGAACACCTGCCGTGCCCGCTGCCGCGCCTGCTCGGACACCGGTCCCTCACGGCTCTCGTAGTCCGCCAGGTACTCGTCCAGCACCTGCCCCCGCAGCTCCCGCTCGACGGCCGCGGCAATGAACGCGGAGAACTCCCGCTTACCGACCCGGGCACGGATCGCCTCCGCGGTCCCCTCGGGCAGGGAAAGGCTGACCCGCGTCGCCGGCCCCTCACCGATGTTGTACGTCGTCTCGGGCATAGCCCCAGTGTGTCAAACGAGTAGGAAACACGAAACCCGGCGCACGCTCCCCCCTTGGCTCATGAGCCCAGGGGATCAGCCGGGGGAGCATAAGCCCCACAGAAGCCCAGAAACACGGGCCGCCGAGAGCTCGTATCAACACCACCGCGTTGACACGTCAACACGGGAACCAGGACAAAAAGAACCACCTGCCTGCGTTTCCGCAGGTCAGAGGGCATTTCACACGTGGAGCCTAGGGGAGTCGAACCCCTGACATCTGCCATGCAAAGACAGCGCTCTACCAACTGAGCTAAGGCCCCGGAACGAGAACAGAGTACCGGGTCACCCCCTCTTTCCCGCAAAAGGATTGGGACTCCCGGTGGACGACCACGCTCCGTAAGATGCTGACCGGGGTTCGCAGTGGCGAACCCAAGGGATGGGGAGAAGCAATGGACGCAGTACAGCAGGAAGCCACGGCAAGAGCCCGCGAGCTTCAGCGCAGTTGGTACGGAGAGCCGCTGGGGGCGCTCTTCCGTCGGCTGATCGATGATCTCGGCCTCAATCAGGCCCGGCTCGCGGCTGTACTGGGGCTGTCGGCACCCATGCTCTCCCAGCTGATGAGCGGCCAGCGGGCCAAGATCGGCAATCCGGCCGTCGTCCAGCGTGTCCAGGCCCTGCAGGAGCTCGCCGGCCTGGTCGCCGACGGCAGCGTCAGCGCGGCCGAGGCCACGGACCGGATGGACGAGATCAAGAAGTCCCAGGGCGGCTCCGTCCTCACCGGCGCCAGCCAGACCACCACCAGCTCGGGCGCGCCGACCGTGCGCCGCGTGGTCCGCGAGATCCAGTCGCTGCTGCGCTCCGTCGCGGCCGCGGGCGACATCATCGACGCCGCCGACTCACTCGCCCCTGCCCACCCGGAGCTGGCAGAGTTCCTCCGGGTGTACGGCGCCGGGCGCACCGCCGACGCGGTCGCGCACTACGAGTCGCACCAGAACTGACGCAGAGCAGCCGGTCCGGTTGGACGGACCCGGAACGGGGAGCGGGCGCAGCGCAATGGGTGAGGTCTTCGCCGGTCGGTACGAGCTGATCGACCCGATCGGACGCGGTGGGGTCGGCGCGGTCTGGCGCGCCTGGGACCACCGGCGCCGTCGGTACGTGGCGGCCAAGGTGCTCCAGCAGAGCGATGCCCACACGCTGCTCCGCTTCGTCCGGGAGCAGGCGCTCCGGATCGATCATCCCCATGTCCTCGCGCCGGCCAGCTGGGCCGCCGACGACGACAAGGTGCTGTTCACCATGGATCTGGTGGCCGGCGGGTCTCTGGCGCACGTCATCGGCGACTACGGGCCGCTGCCGCCGCGCTTCGTCTGCACGCTGCTGGACCAGCTGCTCGCCGGATTGGCCGCGGTGCACGCGGAGGGGGTCGTGCACCGCGACATCAAGCCGGCGAACATCCTGCTCGACGTCACCGGAACCGGGCGGCCGCATCTGCGGCTCTCCGATTTCGGCATCTCGATGCGCAAGGGCGAGCCCCGCCTCACGGAGACCAACTACGTGGTGGGAACGCCCGGTTACTTCGCGCCCGAGCAGATGCTGGGCGCGGAGCCGGACTTCCCGGCCGACCTCTTCGCGGTCGGCCTGGTCGCGCTCTATCTGCTCCAGGGCCAGAAGCCGGACTCCCGTGCCCTGATCGAGTACTTCATGGCGCACGGGACGCCGGGAGCCCCGGAGGGGATCCCGGAACCGCTGTGGCAGGTCCTCGCGGGCCTGCTCCAGCCCGATCCGCAGGCCCGCTTCAAGACGGCCACGGGCGTACGGAAGGCGCTGACCGCGGCGGTCGAGATGCTGCCCGAGCCCCGCCCGGACGAGGAGTCGGTCGAGGTCTTCGACCAGATCGGCCCGCTGCCCGCCGGATTCGGCCCGAACGGCCCCGTGGCCCCCGAGCCCCAGGCCCCGGCCACCCCCGCACACGTACCCGTACAGCCGCAGGACCAGGCCCGGCAGCAGCCGTCGGCACCGCCCCGTCAGCAGCCGAGCCCCTCCGAGACGGGCAGCTTCCATCTGCCCCCGCCGCCTCCTCAGCCGGTACCCGCCCCCACGCGGCCACCGGCCCCGGCCTCCGCGCGCACGGCCTCCCCCCATCCCGCCGCCGCGCCCGACCTCGCCCACGTCCCGACGGCCGCGGTCTTCCACCAGCCTTCTACTGGTCCGTACACCGCTCACGCCGGTCAGGTTCCCGCCCCGGTGTCACCGTCCGCCCCGGCAAGGCGACCGGGACCGCCCCCGAAGGTGGCGATCCCGGTGCTGTTCGTCGCGCTGGTCTGTTTCGCCGTCGGCATCTGGGCGCTGACCCAGACCTGAGGCCGTCGCGCGGACCCGACGGCCCCCGCTACCAGGCCGTCGGCGGGCCGAACCGCGGCGGACCGTCCGGACCGTCCTGCGGGCCGCCCCGCGCCGCGTCCCGTGCGGCTCTGCGCCGCCCGGCGAGCGTCCACACACCGAGCCCGGCGACCAGCACCGTTCCGGCGCCGATCCCGGCCGCGGCGACCAGGGCCATGCCGTCGCTCTTCTCCGCCTGCGGCCCGCTCGCCCCGCTGGCGGCCGCATCCCGGTCGTCGGCGGTCACCTCGAACGGCCCGGCGTCCCCGTCGTACGCGGGACCCGCCTTTGCCGTGCCGGTGACGCTCACCCGCAGGGTCAGCGGCACCGGCTTGTCCCCGTACGCCTTGGCGACCTCCGGGCTGAGCGTGGCCGACAGGTAGTACCAGCCCGCGAAGCGCAGGGCGTTGGTGTAGCTGTTGGAGGAGTAGCGGTTCTCGAAGGCGACCGGCCGGTGCGGGTCGAGGGCCAGCGTCGCCGGCTTGCCGCTGTAGCTGACCGTGTCCTGGTCGACATGGCCGCGCGCCGGGTTGTCGAGCGAGAGCACCAGCGCGTTGCCGAGGTACTCGGTGGCGCCGGTGACGCTGCTGCCCAGCTCGGCGGTGGCGAAGATCTGCTGCCCCCAGTCGACGGGCACCCGGTAGAACAGCGTCTCCCCGGGCTCGATGTCCGCGCGCCACTCGCCCTGCTTGAGCGAGACGGCGTCGTGGAACCCCGCGCCGCCCTGTCGCTTCTGCGGGCCGCCGGCGGGCGGCGGGGGCGAGGCGGAGGCCCAGTTCTCGGGCAGTTCGGTGGGACCGGTCTGCTTCACGCCGGGCTCGGTGACGTAACGGATCTCCAGCTCCCAGTCGTCGGGCGTGGAGACGGCCTTCGAGGTCCGCTCGACCAGCACGTAGTAGGCACCGGCCTGCTGGCAGGTGGAGCTGTCGGCCTCGATCGTGCGGTGGGCGTAGGCGGTGATGGGCCGGGTGAACGCGGCGGATCCGAAGGAGGAGTCCTGGTAGCCGCACTGCGCGGCGGAGCCGTCCTGGAGGC
>NZ_JBHUYJ010000077.1:0-37020 GCF_042668715.1 Streptomyces sp. NPDC057271 | reverse complement strand
TCCGCCGCTACATCATCTGGCGAAACCGCCACGCCGACGACCGGCACCTACGCGCCGTCGTCGACAGGGCGAACGTTGCCTGATGCGGCACTAGCAGGGAGGTGAGGGCGGTGGTGACTCGTCTGAGCGGAGTACGCATGGGTGGCGTCCTTCTCGGTAGAGCGGCTGCTTCTTGCCGAGAAGGCTCCACGCCGTCGCTTCAACTCCGCTTCAACGCTCCTGCAGGCGCCTTTACAGCGGCGCTGACCTCCGCGTACTCCCGCGCGCCGTGCTCCTTGAAGACCACCAGCGCGTTCGTCCTGGCCGCCACGGCCGCCTCGGCCTCACCGCGCGCCCGGTACACCTGGGACAGGTCGTACTCCGTGCGTGCCCGCCAGAGCGGGGTGTCCATGGCGTCCCACATGGACATGGCCGCGTCCAGACAGCTCTGGGCCAGATCGAGGCGCTCGTCGGCCAGATGGAGCTGGCCGATGACCCGCAGCGTGACCGCCTGGCCGAAGCGGTCGTGGCAGGTGCGCGTCGTGTCCAGGGCCGCTTCGAGCCGGGGCAGCGCCTCGGCCCGGTGCCCGAGCCGCATCATGGCCTTGGCATGGGCACGGACCGCGTAGGAGTGCAGGAACTCGTCGCCGAGTTCGGCGAAGATCTCCGCCGATTCGGCCGAGAGCCCCAGCGCGGCCTCGTAGTCGCCCACGGCCCGGTGGTAGAGCCCCAGGGAGCGCAGGGTCAGCGCCAGACCCCGGCGGCTGCCCCCGCTCCGGAAGGCTTCGAGTGCCGCGTCGAGGTCGGCGCGCACCGCGCCGTACTCTCCCTGCTCGAGCCGCACCGACGCCCTGGTCCGCAGGACGTGCCCGACTCCGCGGTGGTCATCGAGGGCGTGCAGCAGCGTCGCGGCCTGGTCGAGGAAGTGGATCGCCTCGGCCAGACGCCCGGGCTCGCGGCATGCCGTTCCGAGCCCGGCCAGGGCGAAGGCCTGCCCCCGTACGTCGTGCAGGGCCCGGAACTTGCCGAGCGCCTCGCCGAACAGACATCGGGAGTCAGTGAACCGGTCCTGGTCGTAGCGGAGTTGAGCCAGCTCCGCCAGCATGGCGGCCTCCCGGCGCTGGTCACCCATCCGCTGCGCGGCCGCGAGCGCGGCGCTGGTGATCCGGGCTCTGAACGCGAAGTGGTTGGTCCGCAGTTCCACCGCGTTGTACGCCGAGACCAGGTCGCACACCAGGTGGTCGAGGCCGATCGGGGCGGCGCGTTCGACGGCCACGGCCAGCACGGCCTGGTCGCCGTCGAACCAGCCGAAGGCGTCCCCGAGGACGAGCTCGCGCAGGACGCGTTCGCCGAGCTCGTCCGGCGGCGTGCCCGGGGCCTGGCCGGAAGCGGGACGCCAGGTGATCTGGGGTGACGGGCTGCTCGCGGCGATCCGGTGCAGCAGATCGATCCAGCCCCGGAAGACGCACGCGACCGCCTCGACCAGCTCGTAGCCGGATTCGACGACTTCGGCCTGCTCGCGGGCGAAGAGCCGTACCAGGTCGTGGAGGCGGTAGCGCAGGATACCCGTCCGGTCGACCCCCGCGAAGGTGACGAGCTGGGTGTCCACGAGCTGCTCGAGCAGGTTCTGCGCCTCCGCCTCCGGGATGTCGAGCAGTCGGCCCACGACCCAGGGGGAGAACTCCGGGAGGCCGAAGAAACCCATACGCCCCAGGGCGGTTCTGGGCAGCTTTTCCAGGGCGTGGAAGCTGAGCCCGATCGTGCTGCGCACCGCGAGGTCGCCCACGGCCAGTTCGTCGAGCAGGCGGCGCTCGTCGGCCAGCCGTGCGGCGAGGACGTTCAGCGGCAGCCGGCTCCGGGTGGCGAGCCGCGCGCCCGCGATCCGGATCGCCAGCGGCAGATTGCCGCAGGCGGCAAGGATACCAGCGGCGGCCTCGGGTTCCGCCTCGGTCCGCTGCTGTCCGACGATCCTGGTGAGCAGCTCCAGCGCCTCGGCCGGCGCCAGCACGTCCAGTTCGGTCAGCCGGGCTCCGGCGAGTCCACCGAGGCGGTCGCGCGAGGTGATGAGCACGGTGCAGCCGGGGCCGCCGGGGAGCAGCGGGCGGACCTGCCGCTCGTCGGCGGCGTCGTCGAGCACGATCAGCAGGCGACGGCCGGCGAGCAGGGTGCGGTAGAGCTCCACGCGTTCCTGCAGGCTGTCGGGGAGTCGCTCGGCGTCCACACCGAGGGAGCGCAGAAAGCGCCCCAGGACGTCGGCGGGGTTCGCGGGGCTGTCCGCGAGCCCGCGGAGTTCGGCGTGCAGCTGTCCGTCCGGGAAGGCGGCGGCAACGTGGTGGGCCGCGTGTGCGGCGAGCGCCGACTTGCCGCTGCCCCCGGGGCCTGCCACCACATGGAGGGAGGCCGGGCCTTCGGTGAGCGCGTGGGTCAGCGTGGCCAGTTCCTCCGCACGGCCGGTGAAGTCGGCGGGTGCGCCTGGAGGGGCTGGAGGAGGTGGAGTAACGGGAGCGGGTGCTTGGTGTGGTGTGCTGCCTGGTCCGGCTGCGGTGGGCCGGGGGGCTGAGCCGCCCGGAGCGCCCCTCCCGCGGGCGACCCGTCGCCGTCGCCGCGCAGGATGGCGTCGTGCAGTGCGCTGAGCTCCTGGCCGGGTTCGACGCCCAGTTCCTCGACGAGCGTGGCCCGCCCCTCCCGGTAGCAGGCCAGCGCGTCGGCCTGACGTCCCAGCCGGTACAGGGTCACCATCAGCTGCCCGCGCAGCCGCTCGTTGGCCGGGTACCGTGCCACGATCCCGGTCAGTTCGGCGAGGTGGTCGAGTCTCCCCCGCGCCAGCTCGACGGCGAAGCGTTCCTCCAGGGCCGTGAGCCGCAGCTCGTCGAGCCTCCCCGCCTCGCCGGCCAGGAGCGCCCCTTCCAGGCCCGAGAGGGCGGGCCCCCGCCACAGCGCGGCCGCGTCGAGCAGCAGGCCGGCCGCCGGGGCGAGTTCCCGGGCCCCGGCATGCCGCTTCGCCTCGGCCAGCAGTCCGGCGAAGACCGTGGCGTCGACCGTGACCGCTTCCGGCCGGATCGCGTAGCCCGGCGCCCGGGTGGCGATCACCGCGGGGTGACCGGCGGCGGCGAAGGACCGGCGCAGAGTCGACACGTACGTCTGGATCAGCGCGCGGGCGCTGTCGGGAGGATCGTGCGGCCAGACGACGTCGACGAGGCGCTCGGTGGAGATCACATGGCCGTGCTCCAGCGCCAGTGCCGCCAGCAGCGCGCGCGGCTTGCCCCCGCCCAGCGCGATCGGCCCGTCGTCGGCATGGACCTCGACCGGACCGAGCAGTCTGATCTGTAGCACGTTGACCCCCACAACGCCGCCGGTACGACTGTCTGTCGCGGCAGGTCACCCGGAGCGGCGGCCCAGCGGTCGAGCCGGGCCGTAGCCGGCGGACCGCGCCCCCCTCACCCAGGCCCAGTAGCCGTCACCGTAGGACCAATGCCACCACGCGGCAGGGTAGTTGATGAAACCTGCCCTGGTCATCGCGTTCCTCAGGTGTCGGCGATTCTCCGCCGCGACGGGGTCCACGTCAGGTGCCGCCGTGTGGCGACGCGGCGACCGTGTGTCCAGGGGGGCGGACCCCATCCACAGCGCGGCACCCTCTACGGTGCACAGCGTGAGGTCGGCGGCGGCGCCGGAGGCGTGCGGGGCGTCAGCGGGGTCCGCCTGGTGCCCGCGGATCACGAGGAGGCGCAGCCCGGCCGGAAGGAGGGTCTGTGCCATGACCAGTCGGTCGACGACGCCGAGCCGCAGCCGTGCCGGGGCATCCTCCGGGCCGGCCGGTTGCCGGTCGAGGCGCAGCGCGTCCACGCCGCGCAGATCGATCAGGGGCTCTCCGCACTCCCGTACCTCGATCGCCGCGACCCGTGGATCGGACAGCGGTACGGTATCCAGCCTTCAGCCCTCCGCGGTGCACACTGGCCACCCGCCTCGTCGACGGTGGCCGGACCCTGGTCCGAGCGGAGCATCCTCCCCTCCGCTTCAGAATTCCTTCAAGAGCGGGCCGACGTCCGCTCCGGGGCGTCGCAGCCGTCGCCGGAGCCCGAGGGCCGGAGGCGGGCCCGTTGTCTGCACCCGCACGGATGAGCGCCGTCCCTTCCTCGGCTCCGCCTGCGTCGCCGGACCCGCCCGTCGTCGGACAGTGGAGGGACCATGCGTCAACCACTCCGAGCAGGGAGCCAGATGGGTAGCCGCCCGGTCCTCCGACGTCTCAGGACCCTCGCCGCCGTGGCGCTGGCCACGGCGACCGTGCTGGCACTTCCGGGCGCGGCCGCCTCGGCCGCGCAGGACACCGGCCCACCGCACACCCGCACCGCCCCGCCCCACCCTCTCGTCCCCACGACCCCACCCCGCAGCGTGACCCACACCGCCGCCCCCGCCTTCGACCCCGCGCCCGCACGGGCGAGCCTGGAGCGCCTGCTGCCCTCCCGGGCCTCGCAGTTCAGCCTGGTTCCGGTCGCCCGTACCGCCTCCGGCGACCGGTTCTCCGTCTCCGGCGTGCCGGGCGCGATCCGGGTGCGGGGCACGTCCCCGGCCACACTGCTCACCGGCGTCGGCTGGTATCTGGAGCATGTCGCCGGTGTCGACATCGGCTGGCCGGGCGACAGCCTCGGCCGGCTGCCCGCCACGCTTCCCGCGGTCGACGGCGAGGTCACGCGCGCGGCGAGCGTGCCCCATCGCTACGCCCTGAACGACACCGACGAGGGCTACTCCGGTCCGTACCGCGACTTCGCCTCCTACCAGCGCGACATCGACCTGCTCGCGCTGCACGGGGTGAACGAGGTCTTCGTACCGACGGGAGCGGAGTACACGTACTACCGCGCGCTCCAGGACTTCGGTTACAGCGAGGCGGAGTTGCGCGCGTGGATCCCCGGCCCGGCGCATCAGGGCTGGTGGCTGCTGCAGAACCTGTCGGGGTTCGCGGGCCCGGTCTCCCGGCAGCTCGTCGAGGCCCGTGCCGCCCTGGGCCGGCGGATCGCGGACCGGCTGCGTTCCCTGGGGATGACACCCGTCCTGCCGGGCTTCTTCGGCACGGTTCCGCCGGGCTTCGCCGACCGCAACCAGGGCGCCGTCACGGTGCCGCAGGGCACCTGGATCGGGTTCGAACGCCCGGATTGGCTGGATCCGACGGGTCCGGTCTTCGACCGGCTCGCCGCCGTCTACTACCAGGTCCAGCGAAGGACGTTCGGCGACACCGACATGTTCAAGATGGACCTGCTGCACGAGGGCGGCACCCCGGGCTCCGTGGACGTCCCCGGCGCGGCGGGTGCCGTCCAGCGTGCGCTGGAGAGCGCACACCCCGGTGCCACCTGGGTGATGCTCGGCTGGCAGCGCAACCCCTCACCGGCCGTCCTGAGCGGGGTGGACCGCAGTCGGGTGCTCATCGTCGACGGGCTCTCGGACCGCTACGACAACCTGGACCGGGAGGCGCAGTGGGGCGGAACGCCGTGCGCCTTCGGCACGATCCCCAACTTCGGCGGCCACACGGGCGTCGGTGCCAACACCGCCGCGTGGACCGACCGCTTCCACGCGTGGCTGGCCAAGCCCGGCAGCGCGCTGCGCGGCATCGCGTATCTGCCGGAGTCCACCGGCGGCAGCCCCGCGGCCTTCGAGCTGTTCACCGAACTCGCGTGGCAACCGGGTCCGATCGACCGGGCGGCCTGGTTCGCCGCGTACGCCTCCCGCCGCTACGGCGGTGCGGATCCGCACGCGGCCGCAGCGTGGGAGCAGTTGCGTCTCGGCCCGTACGGCATGCCGTCGGGCGCCTGGAGCGAGCCGCAGGACAGCCTGTTCACGGCGCGGCCGAGCCTGACGGCGACCCGCGCGGCGCGCTGGAGTCCCACGGCGATGCGTTACGACGCGACGAGGGTGGAGCGTGCGCTCGCGGAGCTGCTCCAGGTGGCTCCGGAACTGCGGATGACGGACGCGTACCGCTTCGACCTCGTCGATGTCGCCCGACAGGCGCTGACCAACCGGAGCCGGGTACTTCTCCCCCGGATCAGGACGGCGTACGAAGCGAGGGATCTGGCGGCCTTCCGAGGGCTGGCCGCGGAGTGGAAGGCGGACGAGGAGCTGCTCGGCCGGCTGGTCGGCTCCGATCCGCGCTTCCTGGTCGGAAAGTGGATCGCCGCCGCGCGGTCCTGGGGGGCGGACGCCGCAGAGCGCGACCGGCTGGAGTACGACGCCCGCTCGATCCTGACGACCTGGGGCGACCGTGTGCCGAGCGAGAGCGGCCTGCGCGACTACGCCAACCGCGAGTGGTCGGGGCTGATCCAGGATCTCTACGCCCCGCGCTGGGCCGCGTACTTCGCACATCTCGACCGCGCCCTGGTGAACGGTACGGCTCCGGCCGCCGTCGACTGGTTCGCGGTGGACGACGCCTGGGCGCGCGGTCACGCCTCCTACCCCACCCGACCGGAGGGCGATCCGGTGGCGCTGGCGGGCGAGGTCCTGGCGGCACTGCGTTCGGGTTCGTAACGGGTTCGTGGCGGGTACGTAGCGGATTCCCAGCAGGTTCGTGGCGCGTTGAACCTTTCGGCGTTCCCGCTCGTACTCACCCCTACCAAGTGATCGCATCGGTGTGATCGGAACGCAAGGGGAGTGCGATGAGTGGAGTAGCACGTCGGACGGTCGTCTCGGCGGCGGGCGGTATGGGCCTGGTGGCCGCCCTCACCGCCTGTGGCGCCTCGGACAGTTCGTCGTCGGGCGGCGGCTCGGGTGACGCCCCGAAGGAGGCGGGGTCGCCGCTCGCGAAGACCGCGGACATCCCGGTGGGCGGCGGCAAGGTCATCGACGGTCAGGGCGTGGTGATCACCCAGCCGAAGGCAGGCGAGTTCAAGGCCTTCTCGTCGAAGTGCACCCACCAGGGCTGCGCCGTCAGCGGGGTCGCCGACGGGGTCATCACCTGCCCGTGCCACCAGAGCATGTTCGACGCCTCGGACGGCACCGTGAAGGGTGGCCCGGCCACCTCCCCGCTGCCGCCGACGCCGATCAAGGTGGACGGGGACTCGATCACGCTCGCGTGACGCGCCGCGGGCTCTTCCAGCAGCGCAGCACCTCCTCGGTGGTGGCGACGGTGGAGACGAGCGCGAGCGTGTGACGGATCATCGCGGGGGTGTAGTCGGCCGGCACCCCCGCGATGGCGTCACCGGGCACGACGACGGTGTAGCCGAGGTTGACCGCGTCGAAGACGGCGTTGGGGATCGCCACGTTGGCCGAGACCCCGGTGACGACGAGGGTGCGGCAGCCGAGATTGCGCAGCAGCGGGTCGACGTCGGTACCGGCGACGGGCGAGAGCCCGTGCAGCCGTCGTACGACGATGTCCTGGTCGGCGACCTCGATGGGTTCGGCGATCCGTACCGCCGCGCTGCCGCGGTGCTGCTGCACGGGCAGCCGGGCCGCGGCGCGGAAGAGCCGGGCGTTGCTGTTGGCGCCGCGCCCGTCGGGCCTGCGCTCGGCGACGGCGTGCATCACCTGCACATCCGCCTCGTGGGCGGCCGCGACGAGCCGGGCGACGTTGGCCAGCACGCCCGACGCACGTGCGGCCGTGGCGAGTTCGGGCAGGGCGCTCTCCTCGCCGACGACTCCCTGCTGGCACTCGACGGTGAGCAGCACCGTGCCGGACGGTTCGAGCTGCTCCTGGAGCTGATCCCCCTGTGACGTGCTGGTCATGGTCTCCCCTGTCCGCATCGCCGTGCCGTACTCCGGGCGGGCGAGGCTAGCCACCCTTGCCCCAGGAGGGAAGAGCCCCCATGATTTCTGACATTCCATCAGACCTTTGGAAAGGGGCGGACGATGGCCGTCGCGCAGCGCCGTGGACGCCGGATCATGATGACCCCGGCCGAGCTGGACACCTTCCTCACCGAGCAGCGCACCTGCCGGGTCGCGACCGTCTCCGCGGACGGCCGTCCCCATGTCGGCGCGCTCTGGTTCGCCTGGGACAGGACCTCGCTCTGGCTCTACTCCCTCACCCGCAGCCGCCGTTGGACGGAGCTGCGTGGTGACCCGCGCATCGCGGTGGTCGTCGACGACGGAGAGGAGTACGGGGAGCTGCGCGGCGTGGAACTGTCGGGCAGCGCGGTCTTCGTCGGCGAGGCACCGCGGACCGGGGAGCCGTGCCCCGAACTCGACGTGCCGGAACGGCTCTTCGCCGCCAAGAACTTCGGCATGGACGCGATGCCGCACGACGGCCGGCACGCCTGGCTGAAGCTGACTCCGGACGCCGTCGTGTCCTGGGACTTCCGCAAGATCTAGCCCTCACCGAACGCACGAGCCGCACGCGGGACCAGACCCCGGCACCTCGTCAGCTGCTCATCGGCGCCCCAGCACCTCGTCAGCTGCTCAACGCACTCCGGCACCTCGTCAGCTGCTCAACGGCGCCCAGGCGCCCCGTCAGCTGCTCAACGGCGCCCCGATCTCCCGCAGCGCCTCGACCACCGCCCTGATGGACGGCCGGCGGTCGGCGTCGCTGCGCCAGGTCGCGTAGATGTGCCGCTTCACCTTCTGCCGGACGGGCACCAGCACCACCCCGCCGGGGGTCGGGCCGCGACCGAGGCGCGGGGTGACGCACACCCCGAGCCCGGCGGCGATCAGCGCGAGCTGGGTGTGGTGCTCCCCGGCGAGATGGGCGATGCGCGGCTCCATGCCCTGCGACCGCAGGGTGAACATCAGCCAGTCGTGGCAGAACTCGCCCTCGGGCCAGGAGACCCAGTCCTCGCCACCGAAGTCGACGAGATCCACCTCGTCCCTTGCTGCCAGCGGATGACCGGCGGGTACGGCGACGTCGGCCGCGTCGTCGAGCAGGTGGGCACGCTCGAGACCGCCCGGCACCGGGGCTTTCTTGTTGCTCCAGTCCAGGACGATCGCGAGGTCGGCATCGCCCCGCAGCACCTCGCGGATGCCCTGCTCCGGCTCCAGCTCGGTGGTCCTCACCCGGAGGTCGGGATGGGCGGTGCGGAGCGAGGCGAGGGCTCCGGGCAGCAGCCCGCGCGCCGCCGTCGGGAAGGCCGCGATCCGCACCTCGCCGACGACCTGGCCGCGCTGCGCCTCGATGTCCGACTGGGCGAGCTCCACCTGCGACAGGATGCGCGCCGCGTGCTGGGCGAGCAGCAGACCGGCGTCGGTGAGGCGTACGCCCCTGCCGTTCTTGGCGAGCAGTTGCTGGCCGATCTCACGCTCCAGCTTCGACAGCTGCTGCGACACGGCGGAGGTCGTGACATGCAGGCCGTCGGCCGCTCCGCTGACCGAGCCGTGCCGGGCGACGGCGTCCAGGGTCCGAAGGCGCTCCAGGTTCAACATGTAAGCAATCCTAAGCGAAGACCTTCATCCATTCTCGCTTGTCCTAAGACATGGGAGCGGTCACTCTGAGGGGCATGAGCACCGCGACCTCCCCCGCCGCCCGCCGCCCACGTCTGGTCGACTGGCGGATCCGCTTCGGCGTACTGGCCCTGATCTGGGGCTTCAGCTTTCTCTTCATCAAGGTCGGCACGGCGGGGTTCGCGCCTTTCCAGGTGACCTTCGGCCGGCTGCTGTTCGGTACGGCGGTGCTGGCCGTCGCGATGGCGGTCAAGCGGGAGCGGCTGCCGCGCGGCCGGCGCACATGGCTCCATCTGACGGTGGCCGCGTTCCTCCTGAACGCGCTGCCGTTCTCCCTCTTCTCGTACGCCGAGCTGACCATCCCCTCGACGCTGGCGGGCATCTGCAACGCCACGACGCCCCTGTGGGGCATGGTGCTCTCCCTGGTCGCGCTCTCCGAGGACCGGCCGACGCGGGTGCGCGCGGCCGGCCTCGGCATCGGATTCGTCGGGGTCCTGACCGTGCTCGGCGCCTGGCAGGGCTTCTCCGGGCTCGACGTCACGGGCACGGCGCTGGCGCTGCTGGCCTCCTTCAGCTACGCGGTCGGCTGGATCTACGTGCGCCGTACGCTGGCCGGCAACGGGGCGTCGAACCTCTCGCTCGCCGGCACCCAGGTCGGTATCGCGACGCTGCAACTGGCGGTGGTCACGCCGATGTTCACCTCGCTCCCGTCGTCGGTCGAGATCGTCCCGCTGCTCGCCGTCATCGCGCTGGGCGCACTGGGCACGGGGTACGCGATGCTGCTGCAGTACGGACTCGTGGCCGAGGTCGGCCCGACGACGGCGGCGATGGTCACGTACTTCATCCCGGTGATCGCCACGGCGGCAGGCGTCGCCGTCCTGGACGAACACCTCGGCTGGAACACCCCGGTCGGCGCGGTCGTCGTCCTCGCGGGCGCGGCCCTGACCCAGCGTCGAGGCCCGTCGAGAGGGCCGCGGGGCACGATCCGGGCGACGGCGACGCCTGCCACGTCACCGACGGCATCGCAGGTCGCCTCCCCGGCGACACCTCCGCCGAACCACCACCCGGCGGGCCGCCCGTAGCGACGCCGGAACGCGCCGACACCGCGACGCCGGAACGCGCCGACACCGCGACGCCGGAACGGGCGGGACACCGCAACGCCGGAACGGGCCGGGCGCCCCTGGGCAACGGCCGAGGAGATCCGGACGAGGAGCCGCACTCCGACCCGGGGACGCCCGTAGGCCACAGCCGAGCAAGGAGCCGGCCCCAGGGCGCCCCACCGCACCACCCCTCAGCCGTAGCTCCGCGCCGGTGCCGGGTCCGACGCGAGGGCGAGGGCGTCGGCCAGGGGCTCGATGTCCCGTGGCGTCAGGTCGGAGACGGTGACCCGGACGGCCGGGCCCGCCGTCATCCGGAAGCGGGCTCCGGGGGCGACCGCCCAGCCCGCGCCCAGCAGTCGGGTCACCGCACCCGTCTCGTCGGAGACCGGCACCCAGACGTTCATCCCGCTCCGCCCGTGCGCCTCGACGCCGCGCCGCTTCAAGGCCCGTACCAGCGCGTCACGCCGCTCCGCGTACGCGGTGGCGACGGCCGCCGGGTCCACGGCGCCCGTCATCCACAGGTGCGCGACCGTGCGCTGGAGGAGTCGGCTGACCCAGCCGGGCCCGAGCCGCTGGCGCCCGAGGACCCGGTCGACGGTCTCGGCGTCGCCGGTCAGGGCCGCGATCCGCAGGTCGGGGCCGTACGCCTTGGCGACGGAGCGTACGAAGGCCCAGTGGCGGGTCACCCCGGCCAGCGGGTGCAGCGGCAGGTCGACGATGCCGTGACCGTGGTCGTCCTCGACGAGCAGCACGTCCGGGTGGTCCGCCAGGACGCGGCGCAGGGCGGCGGCCCGGTCCGCGCCGACGGCCGCGCCGGTCGGGTTCTGCGCTCGGTCGGTGATGATGACCGCCCGTACGCCGTCCCGCAGCGCCCCCGCCACCGCGGCCGGCAGCGGCCCCTCGTCGTCGACGGCCATCGGCACCGGCCGCAGCCCGAGCGCCGGCACGAGGTCGAGCAGACTGCCCCACCCCGGGTCCTCGACGGCGACGGCGTCGCCTGCCCTGAGATGGACCGCGAGCACACGCTCGATCGCGTCGAGCGACCCCGAGGTGACGGCGATCGGTCCCTCGGGGACCCCGTCCGCGTCCAGCGCCGCGCGGGCGAGCCGTGTGAACCCCTCGTCGACGGGGGCCTCCCCGTACATACCGGGCCGCTCGGCCGCCCGCCGCGCCGCCTCGGCGAGCGCCGCGCCGAGCGAGGGCAGCAGGCCCGGGTCGGGGTTGCCCTTACTGACGTCCCGCACACCGGCCGGAGCCTCGACCCGGATCGAGCCGCGGGCCGTCGTGGCAGGCCTCGGCCGCACCCGGCTGCCGCGCCGCCCGTCCGTCTCGATGACCCCGCGCTCCCGCAGGGTCCGGTACGCGGCCGCGACCGTGTTCGGGTTCACCCCGAGCGTGAGCGCCAACTCACGCATGGGAGGGAGCAGTTGCCCCGGCTCCAGCGCTCCCGTACCGACCCCGCGTTCGATGCCGGCGGCGATCTCCGATGCACGGCGACCTTCGATCCGATACTCTCCTAGCACAAAAGACATTATGCACTAGTGCAATGGAGAGGGCAATGACGGATCATTACGAGCCGACCGAGCGGACCATCCCCACCCGCTCCCGCGACCGCGCCTCCTACGACCGCGCGTTGGTGCACTCGATACTCGACGAGGCGTACGTCTGCCACCTCGGCTTCGTCCGCGACGGAGCCCCGGTCGTGCTGCCGACGCTCTACGGCCGGATCGGCGATCGGCTCTACGTCCACGGCTCCACCGACTCGCGCCCGCTGCGCATGGCGGGGCGCCCGGGCGCCGAGGTTCCCGGACTGCCCGTCTGCCTCACCGTGACCCACGTCGACGGTCTGGTCCTGGCCAAGTCGGCGTTCCACCACTCGATCAACTACCGCTCGGTCGTGGTCCACGGCACCGCCCACCAGGTCACCGATCCCGAGGAGCTGCGCACCGCGCTCGACGCCCTGGTCGACCACGTCGTCCCGGGCCGCGCCGACGACTCGCGCCGGGCCAACGCCAGGGAGCTGGCCGCGACCGCCGTCATCCGTCTCGACCTCGACGAGGTCTCCGCGAAGGTTCGCACGGGCGGCCCGAACGACGAGCCGGAGGACGCGGCCCTCCCCCACTGGTCCGGTGTGATCCCCGTACGCAGGGCCTACGACACCCCGGTTCCGGCGGAGGACCTCGATCCGTCCGTCGCCCTGCCCGACTACCTCGCCGCCGTCTGAGGCTGCGCCATGCTGATCCATCCCTGGGACGCCGCCCACGACTCGGCCGAGTGGCGCGACTGGCTGACCCGCCACGACTTCGGCCAGCTCGCCGTCAACGGACTGGCGGGCGAGCCGCCGTGGGTGCAGCCGATGCACTTCCGGTACGACTCCGAGCCCGGCCCGCACGGGCGGGTGCTCGCCCATCTCGCCCGCCCCAACCCGCTCTGGCCCGCCCTGGAGGCGAACCCGACGGTCCTGCTGAGTGTGGTCGACGACTACGCCTTCGTCCCCGGCCCGTGGGCGCACCCGGAGGGCGCCCCGCCCGAGCACGGGACCCCCACCTCCGTCTACGCCGCCGTCCAGCTGCGCTGCACGGCGCACGTGATCGACGACCCGGCGGAGAAGGCCCGGCTCCTCGACCGTCAGGTCGCCCACTTCCAGCCGGAGGGCGGCACCGCCCCGGTCACGGTCGGCGAGGCCCCCTTCGGCCGCCTCCTGTCGGGGCTTCGGGTGCTGCGCCTCGACGTGACCGAGGTCCGGGCGAAGTTCAAGTACGCGAACCACAAGCCGGAACCGGTCCAGGAACGCATCGTCGAGGGCCTGACGGCCCGGGCGGGACGCGGAGACCACGAGGCGGCGGCGCACCACCTGCGCCGCAGAGGGGCCTAGCTTGATCCTTGACCTGTGCGGCCGCCCGTTCCGGTGAACGAGCGGCCGCCTGGGCCACGTCTAGGCCACGGCCTCCCGTCGGCGTGCCGTCGCGGTGCGGGCCTCCGCGAGAGCGAGCCCCGTGACCGCCACGAGCAGCAACAGCGTGCCCGCCACGGTCGCGGAGGTCAGCTCCTCCCCCAGGACCGTCACCGCGATCGCCGCCGCGCTCACCGGCTCGAGCAGCATGATCACGGAGACGGTCGCCGCACGCACCACCGCCGCCCCGGCGAAGTAGAGCGCGTAGGCGAGCGCGGTCGGCACCGCCGCCACGTAGACCAGGAGTCCGAGCACCTCCAGGGGCTGCCCGGTGTGCGGGAACAGGCCTTCCGCCGCGGCCATCGGGAGCAGCCCGACCGCGCCGACCGCGAAGGCCCAGGTGGTCGTCGAGAGGGCGTCCGAGCCACCGCCGTCGCGGCCGAGCCACCGGGTGAGCAGGGTGATCGCCGCGTAGCCGGCCGCCGAGAGCAGCGCGAGGGCCACTCCGAGCGGCCTCACCTCACCGCTCTCGCCGCCGAGCACGAGCACGGCCAGTCCGGCGAGCGCGCCGCCGACGGCGGCGGCGCCACCGCCACCGAGGCGTTCGCCCATGGTGAGCCGGGCGCCGAGCGCGATCATGACGGGGCCCGCGCCGAGGGTGACAACGGTGCCGACCGCGAGCCCGGTGGCCTCGACTGCGGCGAAGTACGCGCTCTGGAAGACGGTCAGCCCGATCCCCGTACCGAGGATGCGGATCAGCCGGCGCCGGCGCGGTTCCGCCGCCGCGGTCCCTCGCGGGACCGCCGCGGCGGCCGTCCTGCGCGACCGGGCCCTCAGGGCCAGGGCCCCGAGCAGGAGCACCAGGCCGCCGACGCAGCGCCAGAACGAGAGCGCCAGCGGACCCATGTCGCTGACCCGGAAGATCAGCGACGCCGCGGCACCGGCGGTGCCCCAGGCGATTCCGGCGACGATCAGATAGAGCAGACTCCGTCCGACGGCAGGCATGACAGCCGCGGATGTGGAGGAGGATTTCGACACGTGCTTCTCCGTGTGAAGACGGGGTGGTGTGGTCGCTCGGCTCCGCACGCGGGCAGCGACGATCCGCTCGGGGAGTGCCCGAGCCCGGTCTTCGTCAGGGAGGGTGCCGCCCGCGCCTAGGCGGCGGGAGGCGGAAGGACGGTCGAATGCATGATCGGCACCCTACGGGGCCGTCCGGCCGGCCGACAACTCGGTTTCGCGGGCATCCGGCCCGGATCCGGCCACGGGGTCGGCCGGCGCCACCTTCGGCGTGGACGACTGGGCGATGAACGCGCCGACCAGGACCACCGCGCCGCCGATGATCTGCGGCGCCGCCAGGTGTTCACCGAGCAGCACCCAGGCCAGTACGGTCGCGACCACGGCCTCCAGGCAGGCCACGACGCCCGCCACCTGCGGCGACAGCCGGCGGACCGAGACGACACCGGTGACGTAGGCGAGGACGGTGGCGATCAGCACGATCCAGCCGATGAGCAGCCAGGCGGGCGCCTCCGTACCGTTCATGCCGGCGGTTCCGCCGAGGACCGACCACTCCATGCCCCACGGCCGCGCGACGACGGTCAGGACGAGCGCGCCGAAGAGGAGGCCGTACGCGATGACGCCCAGCGGGTCGACCGGATCCGACTCGTCGCCGCCCTGGTCGGAGAGGACGAAGTAGCCGACCTGGCAGCAGGCCGCGCCCAGCGCGAGCAGGAGTCCGAGCAGGTCGAAGCTGAGTCCGGACCAGACCTGGACGACACAGGCGAGACCGCCGACGGCGAGTACGACGCCGAGCGCTGCGGCGCGGGTGACCGGCCGGCGCTGGACGAACCGGACCCAGCCGAGGACGAGAGCCGGCGCGAGGTACTCCACGAGCAGGGCGACGCCGACCGGGATCCGGGAGATCGAGGCGAAGTAGAAGGCCTGGACACCGGCGACGGCGAGGAGGCCGAAGCCGGCCAGGAGGGCGGGCTTGCGCCGCAGGAGATCGCGGTGGCGCCAGGCCACCGGCAGCATGACGAGGGCGGCGCCGGCCACCCGGAGCCACACCACATGAAGCGGGTCGAGTCCCGCCTCGATGAGCGGCTTCGCCGCCACACCTGAACCACCGAATGCGAGGGCCGACGCCAGGGCGAGTCCCAGGCCGGCGCTTCTCCCCTGAGACGCGTGCATCGGGCCATCATGACAGGACGGCGTCAGGAGCGTCACCCCCGTCACACCTGTTGAGACAGCGCCCCGATTCGGTCGGTCAGGGCGAGCGGATCGACGCCCGCCCGGCGGAGCACCTCGACGGCCCGGCTCTCCGGATCGGAGGCGATGACGCCGAGGAGATCGAGGCCGCGGGCCCGCCGGTCGCCGCGCAGTTCGGCCCGCCCCCACGCCCCTTCCATCGCGGCGGCGGCCGCGGGCGACCAGCCGGCCGCCGACTCCGTGTCCCGTACGGCGTTCAGGGTGCCGGAGTCCTCGACGGAGCCGCGCCACCGCAGGCCGTAGCCGATGGAGCGCTGGACGAGATAGCCGAGCACCCGCGCGAGCTGCGACGGCCCGCCCTCGAAGGCCGCGCCCACCTCGGGGTCGGACTCGATGAGGGAGTGAAGCAGGTGGGCGGTGTCGATCTGCCGGTCGCCATCGCGCAGGGCTCTGCGGCGCGCGCTCGCCACGACCGTCGCCAGTTCGGCGGTGAATCGGCCGAGCTGGATTTCCGGGCGGCGGGCTGGGAGCTGCTGGGGCACGCGAGGGACAGGGCTTTGCACCCTCCCACCTCATCAGCCTCCGAGGATCGGAGCATCCCCGGCGAGAAGCATGTTCGCATCCCACCGGAGTTGGGCACACGAGAGCGGTTCCTCCTCCTTCAGGAGGAGATTGCGCGCGTTTCATGCCCGAGGGGCGCGCGCCGCCTTGCATTGCGCCCCGAATGCAACCAGGACGCCGTTCCGTTTCGTCTCCTGGACATGTTCTGGATGGTCGCCCTGCTCGCGCTCGACGGGCGGCAGTACGTCTACCGCGTGTACGCACCGCGGGAGGCGCTGCCGGCCGACCTCTTCTGGGCCGCGTTCCACTGCCACGACGAGGGCGGCGGACCGCGGGCCTCCGACTGGTTCGACGCGGCGCAGATCTGGTGGATCGGCGACGCCGAGGAACTGACGGTTCATCAGTATTGAATGTTCGCGGCCGCCCGGCTACGTTCCGCGACACCAGAGTCGGACGGAACGCGTGAAGGGGTGGGTCGCATGGCCGAAGTCAGCGCGGAGGCACGGATCGAGGCGCCGGCCGAGAAGGTCTGGGCGCAGCTGACGGACTTCTCCTCGTACGGCGAGTGGAACGCCACCCACACCGATTTCCCGAACGGCGGTCCGGCCTCCTTGGAGACGGGCTGCACCTTCGCGGAGAACATGAAGCTGATGGGCTTCCCCGCCGAGGTGACCTGGACGGTGGAGGAGCTGGAGTCGACCCGGGTGCTGGCCATCCGGGGCAAGGGCCCGATGGGGGTCGTCGTCGGGACGCGGTACTCGCTGGCGGCGGAAGGCGATGCCACCACGGTGCGGATCGACGGCGAGTTCACGGGCGCGGCCGTCTCCCTGATGGCGGGCAAGCTGAAGGACTCGGCTACCGCCGCGCTGAACGAGTCCCTCCGCAAGCTGGCGGGGCTGGTGGCCTGAGCCTCTCGCCCGCCCCGAGCACCTGGACGGCCCGCCCCAGCGCGGTCAACGACGCGAAGGGGCCCACGGCGACCGCCGGAACCCGGGGATCGCCCGAACCCAGGAATTCGCCGCGGGGCCCCTTCGGGCTTTCCGGCACTCAGTGCTCGTCGGCAAGAATCAGGTAGAGCTTCTTACGGGCTTCGTTGATGACCGCGACGGCCTTCTGCCGCTGCTCGACGCTGCCGGTCTTCCAGACCTGGCCGAACGCCTCCATCAGACCGAAGCCGGCCTGCCGGATCTCGTTGACGGCATCCCAGTCGACACCGCGCCCGGCCTCCTCCCAGGGGGCCTCCGGCCCCGACTCGGCCTCGGTCCGGCCCGCGTCGGTGAGCGTGAACAGCTTCTTGCCACCCTCGCTCTCGCTGGTGATCAGACCCTCGTCCTCGAGGAGCTGCAGGGTCGGGTAGACCGAGCCGGGGCTGGGCTTCCACGCCCCGCCGCTGCGCTCGCCGATCTCCTGGATCATCTCGTAACCGTGCATCGGGCGATCCTTCAGCAGCGTGAGGATCGAGGCGCGCACGTCTCCGCGCCGCGCCCGGCCCCGGCCGCCACCTCCGCGGCCCCGGCCGCCCCCGAAGGGGCCTCCGCCCCACGGTCCGCCGCCGAAGCCCGGCCCGAACTGCCCGAACGCGGCACGCCGCCCCTCGAACTCACCGCGAGGGCCTCCCCGCCCACGAGGGCCGGGTCCGCAGTCGCCATGTCCGTGTTCGTGTCCATGTGAACGCATCGCAACGCTCCTTCCATCGGGTACATCGTTGAACTGTCGCGATGCTTCAACGATATATCGGAACAGCTCGTTTGCCAACAGCCGAACGGTCCAGTCGCCCCTGATTGGCCTTGGCCTGCGGCTTTGACGCCCCGATACGGTCCGTGCCATGCGGATCCGAATCGTCGACGCCTTCACCGACCGCCCCTTCTCCGGCAACCCGGCAGGGGTCCTCCTCCTCGACTCCTTCCCCGACGACCACTGGCTCCAGAAGGTGGCCGCCGAGGTCAACCTCTCCGAGACGGCCTTCGCCCACCCGCTCCCGCCGGGCGGCGAGGCCGACTGGGCTCTGCGCTGGTTCACGCCGGCCACCGAGGTCGACATGTGCGGCCACGCCACGCTCGCCACCGCCCACGTCCTGCACACCACGGGCGCCGCCACGGGGACCGTGCGCTTCGCCGCCCGCTGCGGCATCCTCACCGCCACGGCGGCGTCCGACGGCACCGTCACCATGAACTTCCCGACCTCGTCGCTGACCCCCGTCCCGGCCCCCGACGGCCTGGAGAAGGCCCTCGGCGCGGAGATCGTCTCCGTCCACGACACCGCCGCCCACATCGGCGACCTCGTGGTCGAGCTGCGTGACGAGGCCGCCGTCCGCTCCCTGAAGCCCGACCTCGCGGCCCTCGCGGACGTCTCCCGTCGCGGCGTGATCGCCACCGCCGCGGCCGCGGACCCCGACCGGGGCTACGACTTCGTGTCCCGCGGCTTCTTCCCCCGCGTCGGCATCGACGAGGACCCGGTCACCGGCAGCGCGCACACCGCGCTCGCCCCCTTCTGGTCCGCGCGCCTCGGCCGCGACGACCTCACCGGTCTCCAGGGCGGCGCGCGCACGGGGATCGTCCACACCCGGCTGCGGGGCGACCGCACCCTCCTGACCGGCCACGCGGTCACCGTCGTCGACGGCGAGCTGAACGCCTGAGAACGGCTCCCTCCAGCGAAAAGAGGGGCGTACGGCCGTCGCCGTACGCCCCTCTTCGTATCTCCGCCTAGACGGTGGGCAGCCAGTCCACCCTCCCGGCCAGCAGGCCGTACCCGACGAAGGCCACGATGTCGAGCAGCGCGTGCGCCACCACCAGCGGGCCCACGCGCCCCCAGCGGCGGTAGAGGTAGACGAAGACGACGCCCATCACGACGTTCCCGACGAACCCGCCGATGCCCTGGTAGAGGTGGTACGAGCCGCGCAGCACCGAACTCGCCACCAGCGCCGCCGTCGGCGACCACCCCAACTGCCCGAGCCTGCGCAGCAGATAGCCGACGACGATGACCTCCTCCAGTACGGAGTTCTGCACCGCCGACAGGATCAGGACCGGGTACTTCCACCAGACGTCCGGCAGCGACTCGGGCACCACGGTCAGATTGAACCCGGCTGCCCGCGCCCCCAGGTAGAAGGCCAGTCCGGCGCTTCCGATCCCCGCCGCGACCAGCGCGCCCCTGCCGAGGTCGGGCCAGGGGCGCGTCCGGTCGAAGCCGATGGCGCGCATCCCCGAGCCCTCGCGCAGCAGCAGATGGGCGACGAGCACCACGGGCACGAGCGCCGAGGCGATCCCGAAGAGCTGCCAGGCCAGGTCGAGCCAGGGGCGCCCGGGGGCGTACGAACCGTTGAGCGTCGCCGCCTGTTCCTTCAGCCCGCCGGGCTTGGTCAGCGAGCCGGTGAAGCTGATCAGGGACGACAGGGCGCTGGCGCCGAGCGACAGCGCCAGGACGATCAGCGTCTCGGACCTCAGGATCCGGCGCGGCAGGCCGTCGGGCGGAAGGGCAGCGGGCACCACTCGTTGATCCGACACCACACCTGTTCTCCACTTCCCCATCGCGTACCGGGTACGGAGATCATGCGTGACAGGCCGGGGCGCGCGCCATTCCGAGTGCCTGCGCGCCCCGTTCCGGGTGCGTCAGTCGATCCCCACGGGCCATCGGTGCACCGGCTCGCCACCGTGCGTCAGCTCGGCGTACCGGCGGGTCGTGGCCGCCAGCGCCGCCTTCCGGCCGAGGCCGGATTCCAGCGCCTTGTGGAAGGTGTCGGCCTGCCAGGAGGCACCGTTCACCCGCCCCCGGCAGCGCTCCTCGATCACCCCGAGATAGAAGTCCCGGTCCGCCGGTTCGACGTGCCAGGCGTCGAGCCCGGCCGCGGCCAGCGGCAGGAGCTCGTCGAGGACGAGGCGTACCGCCGGGACGGTAGCCACCCCGCCCGAGCGGCCCGGTCGCGGCCAGCGGAGTTCCGCCTCGATGCCGTGGCGGCAGGCGATGTCGAAGTTCGCGGCGGCGTCCTCGAAGGGCAGCCGCTTCCAGATCGGCCGGGTGTCCTCGGCCAGTGCCCGTACCAGTCCGTAGTAGAAGGCCGCGTTGGCGACGACGTCGGTGACCGTCGGGCCGGCCGGCAGCACCCGGTTCTCCACGCGCAGATGCGGGACACCGTCGACCCAGCCGTAGACCGGGCGGTTCCAGCGGTAGACCGTGCCGTTGTGCAGGACGAGCTCCTGCAGCCGCGGCACCCCGCCCTGGTCGAGGACGAGGAGCGGGTCCTCCTCGTCGCAGATCGGCAGCAGGGCGGGGAAGTACCGCAGGTTCTCCTCGAAGAGGTCGTACACGGAGTCCACCCACCGCTCCCCGAACCAGGTCCTCGGCCGCACCCCCTGCGCCTGGAGTTCGGGCGGCCGGGTGTCCGTGGCCTGGGTGAAGAGCGGAGGCCTGGACTCACGCCACAGCTCCCGGCCGAAGAGGAACGGCGAGTTGGCGCCGACGGCGATCTGGACCGCCGCCACGGCCTGGGCCGCGTTCCACACCGCGGCGAACCGGGCGGGCGTGACCTGGAGGTGCAGTTGCACGGAGGTGCAGGCCGCCTCGGGCACGATCGACGTGGCCGTGCAGGTGAGCCCCTCGACACCGTGGATGTCGAGCGTGAAGTCCTCGCCGCGGGCGGCGACGATCTGGTCGTTGAGAAGGGTGTACCGGTCGACGGTCGAGATGTTCTCGGAGACGAGGTCGTCCTGCGCGAGCGTGGGCAGAATTCCGATCATGAGCACGCCCGCGTCGACTTCGCGGGCCTTGCGATCGGCATATCCGAGACCTGTCGTGAGTTCCTCCGCGAGCCGGTCGAAAACGCGACCTCCGAGTCGGTGCGGAGCGATGTTCACTTCGAGGTTGAACATTCCCAGCTCCGTCTGAAAATCCGTGCTGGCGATACGCTCGAGGACCGCGCCATTGACCATCCTCGGCATGCCGTCGGCGCCCGCGAGATTGAGTTCGATCTCCAGGCCCATCAGATTCCGCGGCCGGTCGAACCTCTTCTCCGCCAAGAGCCTCGCCAGCCCCGCCAGGCACTGCTGGAGCTTCCTGCGGTATCTCTGCCGATCGGACAGGTCGAACCCGTCTGCCACGACCTTCTCCCCCATGGAAGCTTCCCTCCCGATCGGGCGGCCACGGCGACGGCCGCGCGCGTCACGGACGATGATGCCCACCCGATTGATCCATAACGCCTGCGGGCCGCCTTCGTTGAACGATAGGCTGGGTCACGCAATCGACCGGCACGACCCAAGGGCATCCGCAGAGGACATATTCCGCGGCCATATTCAACGAAAGCATGGGGTCGATATCCGGCCGTCCGCATCGATGAAGTCCTCGCAGGCAGATGACCTGCACGCGCCGCACATACGATGAATCGCTCCCGCGTTAAGACCGGATGACGCCTTGTCGGCAATATCGGCGCCCGCTAGAGGAAACATCGCGTGAACACGTCTCGTATAAACTCCGCGAACGAGGCAGAGTGTTGGCGCCCGGCCATGGCTTCATGGCCCCCTCGGCCCGGCACCCCACAGCGCCGTCGTACCTGCCCATGCGTCACCGTGTCTCCTGAGTGAGAGGCGACCCATCATGCTCCGACCTTCCCCGGCCCCTGCGCCGGCCCTGCGCAGTGTCCTCGCGGCCCTCGGTTCCCCCACCGCCGTCCGCGAGGCGCGAACTCCCGCCCTGCGAGCGGCCCAAGGGCCACTGAGCCCCGAGGCACCCCTGCCCCTCCACGTCCTCGACGTACGGGATCAGGTCGTCCCGTCGGGGCGGGCACCGCGTCCGCGGCTGGCCGGCTGGCGCTTCCTGATCCGGGGCGCCGGCCGCGCGGTGGCCGCCGCCGACACCATGCTCACCCCCGACGGCTGCTCCTTCTCGCACTTCTTCGAGGGCCCGTACGTCACGGCGACCGAACGCGCCCTGCTCCAGGCCGAGTCGCTGCCCACGGTGTACCAGCCGCGGCTGCTCTCCGTACCGGAGCTGTACATGCTGACGCTCTGGTTGCACGACGACACGGACGCCGACGGAGCGGCCTCCTCGCTCGACCCGGCGGATCTGCTCGTCCCGCTCGCCCCGGCACCGCCCGGCATCGCGGCGCACCGGCCGCACCGGGTCGCCGACCTGCTGCCCGTCCTCACCCTGCGACTGGCTCCCCCACCGCTGTTCGGCACCCCGGCGCCGGCCTGAGCCACCTCTGCCGAGACATGTCACGCCCCGCGGCCCGGACCGGGCCGCGGGGCGCCTTGGTGTCCGAACGGCCGCCTCGAACGCCCCGCCCCGGACGGACTAGCCCACTGGGGCTACCCCGAACCACCCGAAGAGACCGCCTAGTTGCGTTGAACCGCTCACGCGGGTGATACGTCTTCATGCAGTAGGAAGAGCTGCCGTGAAATACCTGCGGATCGCCTTCCGTAGCGGAACACTGGACCAACCGAACCGACAACGGGGGGGCGGCCATGAGCACCGCATCGAGCCGCAGGACGACAGACACCACGACGCAGCGAAAGAACCCATCCATGTGCCAGCACCAACCTGCCTGTCCCACCGCCGACTCCGCCGACCGGGAGGCGGCCCGTCTGACGGCGCATCACCCGGAGCAGGGCTGGAGCCTGCTGTGCAACGGGGTCCTGCTCTTCGAGGACACCGGTGAACTGCTGCCGGACGGCCAGATCATCGCCCCGCACCGCCCGCTGACGGCGGGCCGGGTGACGACCGCCGCCTGACACCGGGGCACGTCGGGCACGACACGCACGAGGGAACACGCAAGGGCCGGCCCGGAGAGAACTCTCCGAACCGGCCCTGACTCATCTCCGCGCCGTCCGTACTAGTGGTCGTACTCGTCCAGCGGAGGGCAGGAGCAGACGAGGTTGCGGTCGCCGAACGCACCGTCGATGCGGCGGACCGGCGGCCAGTACTTGTCCGCGGCCGAGACTCCGGCCGGGAAGACCGCCTCGTCACGGGTGTACGGGTGGTTCCACTCGCCACCCAACGCGGCGGCCGTGTGCGGGGCGTTCGCCAGCGGGTTGTCCCCGGCCGGCCACTCGCCCGACGCGACCTTCTCGATCTCGCCGCGGATCGCGATCATCGTGTCGCAGAAGCGGTCGAGTTCGGTCAGGTCCTCGGACTCGGTCGGCTCGATCATCAGGGTGCCGGCCACCGGGAACGACATCGTCGGCGCGTGGAAGCCGTAGTCGATCAGGCGCTTGGCGATGTCGTCGACGCTGACACCGGTCGCCTTGGAGAGCGGACGCAGGTCGACGATGCACTCGTGGGCGACGAGCCCGGCGGGACCGGTGTAGAGCACCGGGTAGTGCGGCTCAAGACGCTTGGCGATGTAGTTCGCCGCGAGGACGGCCACCTGCGTGGCGCGCTTGAGGCCCTCGCCACCCATCAGACGCACGTACGACCAGGAGATCGGCAGGATGCCCGCCGAGCCCCACGGAGCGGCCGAGATCGGGCCGACGCCCGTCTCCGGACCCGCGGTCGGCTGCAGCGGGTGGTTCGGGAGGTACGGCGCGAGGTGCGCGCGCACACCGACCGGACCGACGCCCGGGCCACCGCCGCCGTGCGGGATGCAGAAGGTCTTGTGCAGGTTCAGGTGCGAGACGTCGCCGCCGAACTTGCCCGGCTTGGCCAGACCCACCAGCGCGTTGAGGTTGGCGCCGTCGACGTACACCTGGCCGCCGACCTCGTGCACCTCGGCGCAGATGTCGGCGACGTGCTCCTCGAACACACCGTGCGTGGACGGGTAGGTGATCATCAGCACGGACAGCTCGTCGCGGTACTGCTCGATCTTGGCGCGCAGGTCCGCGACGTCGACCTCGCCGTCGTCGGCGGTCCTGACGACCACGACCTTCATACCGGCCATCACCGCGGAGGCGGCGTTGGTGCCGTGCGCGGAGGACGGGATCAGGCAGACGGTGCGCTGCTCGTCGCCGTTGGCGCGGTGGTAGGCGCGGACGGCCAGCAGACCGGCCAGTTCGCCCTGCGAACCGGCGTTGGGCTGGATCGATACCTTGTCGTAGCCGGTGACCTCGGCGAGACGCTCCTCCAGCTCGGTGATGAGCGTGAGGTAGCCCTGCGCCTGCTCGACCGGGGCGAAGGGGTGGATCTGGCCGAACTCCGGCCAGGTCACGGGCTCCATCTCGGTGGTCGCGTTCAGCTTCATGGTGCAGGAGCCGAGCGGGATCATGCCGCGGTCCAGCGCGTAGTCGCGGTCGGCGAGCTTGCGCAGGTAGCGCAGCATCGACGTCTCGGAGCGGTGCGCGTGGAAGACCGGGTGGGTCAGGTACGCGTCGGAGCGGAGCACCCCGGCGGGCAGCGCGTCCTCGGTGGCGGCGTCCAGGGCCTCGATGTCGGCGACGACACCGAAGGCGCTCCACACGGCGTCGAGCTGGGCCCGGCCGGTGGTCTCGTCGCAGGAGACCGAGACGTGGTCGGCGTCGACGAGGTACAGGTTGACGCCGGCCTCGCGGGCGGCGGCGACGGTCTCGGCGGCCTTGCCGGGCACGCGGACGGTGACGGTGTCGAAGAAGCTTCCGTGGACGATGTCGACGCCACCGGCCTTCAGGCCCGCGGCGAGGATGGCCGCGTACCGGTGCGTCCGCAGGGCGATGCCCTTGAGGCCGTCGGGGCCGTGGTAGACGGCGTACATGCCGGCCATGACGGCGAGCAGCACCTGCGCGGTGCAGATGTTACTGGTGGCCTTCTCACGGCGGATGTGCTGCTCGCGGGTCTGCAGCGCCAGCCGGTACGCCCTGTTGCCGTCGGCGTCGACGGAGACACCGACGAGGCGGCCGGGCAGCGAGCGGGCGTGCTTGTCCTGGACGGCCATGTAGCCGGCGTGCGGGCCGCCGAAGCCCATCGGGACGCCGAAGCGCTGGGTGGTGCCGACGGCGATGTCCGCGCCGAGCGCACCGGGCGAGGTGAGCAGGGTCAGCGCGAGCAGGTCGGCGGCGACGGTGACGATCGCGCCGAGCTCGTGGGCCGCGTCGACGAGCGGCTTGATGTCGCGCACGGCACCGGAGGCGCCGGGGTACTGGATGAGCACGCCGAAGACGCCGCGCTCGGCGATCTCGGCGGGGATGCCGTCGGACAGGTCCGCGACGACGACCTCGACACCGGTCGGCTCGGCGCGCGTCTCGATGACCGCGATGGTCTGCGGCAGGGCGTCCGCGTCGATGAGGAAGACACCGTTCTTGACCTTGCCGACACGGCGGGAGAGCGCCATGGCCTCGGCGGCCGCGGTGCCCTCGTCGAGGAGGGAGGCGCCGGAGGTGGGCAGACCGGTGAGGTCGGCGACCATCGTCTGGAAGTTGAGCAGCGCCTCCAGGCGGCCCTGCGAGATCTCCGGCTGGTAGGGCGTGTACGCCGTGTACCAGGCCGGGTTCTCCATGACGTTGCGGAGGATCACCGGCGGGGTGAAGGTGCCGTAGTAGCCCAGGCCGATCATCGGGGCGAGGACCTGGTTGCGGTCGGCGAGCTCACGCAGCTCCGCGAGGACCTCGGCCTCGGTGCGGGCGGCGGGCAGACCGAGCGCCTCGGCGTTCTTGATCACGTCCGGCACGGCGGCGGCAGTGAGTTCGTCGAGGGAGCCGTAGCCGACCTGCGCGAGCATCTTGGCCCGTGCTTCGGCGTCGGGCCCGATGTGCCGCTGCTCGAACGGGATGCCCTGTTCGAGCTCGGAGAGCGGAATGCGGTGGGCGGTCATGTACGGAGGCCTCCTGGTCTTCACGACCTTCGAGGGGCACCACGGCGCGGGTGCCCGGACGGCCTCCCCCTCTGTCATCTCAACCTGAGAGCTTCACCGGCATGCCGAAGGGGCGCGCCGGTTTTCACCGTCGGTGAGAGCGAATGCCGTCGGACTTCCGCTCTGCTTTCCAGAGTGACCTCGCCCGTGCGGTACAGGTGCCTGAGAGATTCCGGGGAGGATTTGCTCCTTCGGCGCCTCCGAAAGGTTTCTCCGGAGGACTCTCCCGCACGGTGTCGACAGCCACAGCCAGCCTACCAGCGCGGTTCCCGGACCCGTCGCTCAAGTGGCCGACATCCCAGATGTGCACTTTCGTAGTCCTTGTAGAGCAGTTGCGACCTGTTGGAGGGACCGTGCAGACCGACATCGATCCGCGCAGCCTGATCGGCCGCAAGGCGTACGACCGCAACGGACACAAGATCGGCACCGTGGACGAGGTGTACCTGGACGACGCGACGGGAGTCCCCGAGTGGGCAGCGGTCCGCACGGGACTCTTCAGCCGGGACGCGTTCGTCCCGCTGGAGCCGAGCGAACTGGTCGAGGACGGCCTCCACATCCCGTACGAACGCGCCCTGATCAAGGACGCGCCGGACTTCGGCGTGGGCCGCCACCTCTCCCCCGATCAGGAACTCCAGCTCTACCGCCACTACAGCCTGGCCCTCCCGCCCCCGCCCCCGATGGACCACGACTTCGGACGCCTGGCGGGCCAGGAGGACGCCTGACGCCCGCACCGCCCGGGACCAGGCAAGCGGCCCGGTAGCCGTCGGCCCTCCACCGCGCCTGCGCCGCCGGCGGCGCAGCACCCCTCCACGGGAAGACCCGCATGCCGGCCAAGTCGTCCGCACGGCTGGTGCGGGCGGCGACGAAAGCCCGCCCGAAGGCCGGGCGCACGCCTACGCCGCCGCTCCGTCTCCGGCGTCCCCCACCAGCGGCAGCGGCTCGCCCGGCTCCAGTTCCGGATCGTCGACGAGAAACGTCCGCACCCGCCCCGGCGGCGACTGCGGCTCCTCGAAGCGCACGGTGACGCGCCCGACCCCGCTCCCCTGCACCCACCCGGCCCCGTACACGGCATGCCGTACGTCGTTCCCGGGCGCCCATCTCCGCTCGGTGGGCTGCGGGGGCTGCGGCTCCTCCGGCTCGGGAGCCGCCGCGGGCACCGGCATGTCCTCCACCCCGCCCCCCGGGGCCGCCAGGCCCCCCGCTTCCCCCGCCAGCTCCGCCGCCTGGGCGAAGAGATCCTCCTGCGTGTAGTCGGCGAGGCCGCTCACCCCCACGCCGAGCAGCCGCACGCCGCCCGTGGTGTCCACGCCCTCGAGGAGCCGCCCGGCGGCCTCGCGCACCACGAGCGGGTCGTCCGTGGGCCCCCGCAGCGTCTCCGAGCGCGTCAGCGTCGAGAAGTCGAACCGCCGGACCTTCAGCACGATCGTGCGGCCCGAGTGCCCCGACGCCCGCAGCCGCCCCACGCACCGCTCGGCAAGCCGCTCCACCTCGATCCGGATGCGTACCCGGTCGTGCAGGTCCACGTCGAAGGTGTCCTCGACCGACACGGACTTCGCGTCCCTCTCGGCCACCACGGGCCGATCGTCGTACCCCTGGGCCATTCGGTACAGGGAGGTCCCGTGCGCCCGCCCCAGCAGCCGTACAAGCTCGTCCTCACCCGCCTCCACGAGGTCGGACACCGTGGTCATCCCGGCCCGCCGCAGATGCTCCCCCGTGGCCGGCCCGACCCCCGGCAGGATCCGCACCGACTTCGGCCCCAGCAGCTCCCGCTCGGTCCCCGGGTCCATGAGCACCAGCCCGTCCGGCTTCGCCTCCTCCGAGGCGATCTTGGCGAGCATCTTCGACCCCGCGAGCCCCACGGACCCCGTCAGCCCCGTGGTGGCCAGAATGTCCCTGCGCAGCCGCTCACCGGCCTCCAGGGCGCTCGCGCGGTCGTCGGCCACGCCACCGGCCTCCAGGTCCACGAAGGCCTCGTCCAGGCTCAGCGGCTCGACGAGCGGCGACAGCCGCCCGAGCAGCTCCATGACCTGCTCGCTGATCGAGCGGTAGAAACCGAAGCGCGGCACGAGATAGGCCGCGTTGGGCGCCAGCCGCCGCGCCTGGGCCATCGGCATCGCGGAGTGCACGCCGAAGCGCCGAGCCTCGTACGAGGCGGTCGCCACGACCCCGCGCGGGCCGAGACCGCCCACGACCACCGGCTTTCCGCGCAGACTGGGCTTCGCCGCCTGCTCGGCGGCGGCGAAGAAGGCATCCATGTCGAGATGCAGAATCGTCGGCGCGGCTCTCACATGTCCGATGCTGCCCTACGCCACTGACAATCGACCGCACGCACGTACGGACGCGCCACAGCCGGAAGAGCGACGACCGAGCCGGTCCGGGGCGATCGTCTCGGACCGGCCTCGCCTCAGACCGCCCGGTCCCGCCGCCGGCGCGCGAGCTCGTCGCCGGGGTTGTGACCGATCAGGGTCTCGCCGGTGTCGATCCGCTCCCCGTGCAGCTGGGAGAGCGCCGCCTCCACATCGCGCCAGACCACGCCGACCGCGATCCCGAAGACGCCCTGACCGCCCTGGAGCAGGTCCACGACCTCGTCGGGCGAGGAGCACTCGTAGACCGTCGCCCCGTCGCTCATCAGCGTCATCCGCTCCAGATCGCGGAAGCCACGGGCCCGCAGATGCTGGACGGCGGCCCGGATGTTCTGCAGCGCCACCCCGGTGTCCAGGAAACGCTTGACGATCTTGAGTACGACGACGTCGCGGAAGCTGTAGAGCCGCTGCGTCCCGGATCCGTACGCCGGCCGCACGCTCGGCTCGACGAGCCCGGTGCGTGCCCAGTAGTCCAGCTGGCGGTAGGTGATCCCCGCCGCCGCGCAGGCCGTCGGACCGCGGTATCCCACCGTGTCCGTACCGGCCGCCGCCTCGTCGGAATCGGCGTTCGACGCCGCCCCCACGCCCGCGCCCGTGTCCGCCCCGAAGTCGCCCACACTGCCGTGAAGCGGATACGGACCGCTCTCCCCGGGCGCGCGCCCGAGGGAGCCCCCTGCCGTGCCGTCGCCGCTGCTCATCACGCCGACCCTCCGTCCTTGACCTGCCCACACGAAGGTAGGCAGTCGCTCGGGGTGCGTCAACGATCGCCACACTCGGCACGCCGAGTGATAATCACCCTGAGAGTGGTTTCTCGTGCCCCTCTCCGGGGAAAGGCTATCCGAATGTCCTGACGGCACCCCGTGAACAGCGGCCGGACCTCACTGGCTGCTGGACCCGAAATCCTCGGGCGAGATCTGGTCGAGGAACTCGCGGAACTTCTCCACCTCGTCCTCCTGCTCGTCCGGAATC
This sequence comes from Streptomyces sp. NPDC057271, assembly GCF_042668715.1. Lineage (NCBI taxonomy): Bacteria > Bacillati > Actinomycetota > Actinomycetes > Kitasatosporales > Streptomycetaceae > Streptomyces > Streptomyces sp. NPDC057271. The sequence continues at coordinate 7,857 of NZ_JBHUYJ010000077.1, read as the reverse complement.
GCGATACCGGCGTCGTCCAGCACGCCGTCACTGCCGAAGATCGGCGTTCCGGTGCGCAGGGCCAGCGCTATCGCGTCGGACGGCCTGGCGCTCACCTCGACGCCGCTGGCGAAGACCAGCTCCGCGTAGAAGACACCTTCACGGAGATCGGTGATGCGGACCTCGGTGAGCTCCTGGCCCACGGCTTCAAGGACGTCCTTGAAGAGGTCATGCGTCAGCGGCCTGGCAGGGGCCATGCCCTGCTGGGCGAAGGCGATCGCGGTCGCCTCACCCGGTCCGATCCAGATGGGGAGGTACCGATCGCCTCCCACTTCACGCAGGAGCACGATCGGTTGGTTGGAGGGCATTTCCACCCGGACACCCACAACGTCGAGCTCGTTCACACAGCAACCCTAGGACGTGCCCGGCCGGTTTGGGTAGTCGGGCCCCCACAAGATCACTGCAACCGAAGCCCGAGCGCGGTCTGGACCAGTGCCGCGTGAAGCCGTACGGAGAGTCCGGCGAGTTCCTTCGCGGTGGCCTCCGCATGGGCCCTGGTCTGCGGGTTACGGTGCCGACGCAGTGGCGCCACCACCTGTTCGACCAGCCCGGCCTCCCGGTCGGCGGCCGCCTTGACCGCCCGGAGATGCCGCGGTTCCAGACCGAATCTCCCCAGATCCGCGACGAGCCGGGCGACGGTGACCGCCTCGGCGTCGTAGCCGCCCTCGGGTCCCGCGATGATGAGTCCGTACGACTCCCACTCCGCGAGTTCCCCCTCGGTCACCTCGGCGGCGGCCAGCAGCTCGGCCCGCCCCACGCGCGCCGCGGTCGGGCGGTCGCCCTCCGCCTCCCACGCGCCGTCGATCAGGTCGAGCCGGGGGCCGGAGGAGGGAAGCCGGATCTGCTCGCCCCGGGCGAGAGCGTCGAGATGCTCCCGGATGACCTTCAGCGGAAGATAGTGATCGCGCTGCATCCGCAGGATCTGGGCGAGCCGCTCCACGTCCTGCGGGCTGAACTTCCGGTACCCGGAGGCCGTCCGCCGGGGCTCGACGAGCCCCTCGGCCTCCAGGAACCGGATCTTCGAGATGGTCACTTCGGGAAACTCGTCACGCAGCTGGTTCAGCACCGTCCCGATGCTCACCAGCCGGTCGCCCGCTGTGGCGGTGCCGTGACCGGCACCGCCCGTCGGTGTTCGCAGCATGGACCTTCCCTGAAGTCTTCCCCGAGGCGTCACATGCCTCGCTGGCTCGAGTAGAAGACCAGCCGGTACTTGCCGATCTGCACCTCGTCGCCGTTGGACAGAACCGCCGAGTCGATCGGCTCACGGTTGACGTACGTACCGTTGAGGCTGCCGACGTCGGCGACCGTGAAGCTGCCGTCCTGCGCCCGCCGGAACTCCACATGGCGCCGCGACACGGTGACGTCGTCGAGGAAGATGTCGCTCTGCGGGTGACGGCCGGCCGTGGTCAGCTCGCTGTCCAGAAGGAAACGGCTGCCCGAGTTCGGGCCGCGGCGCACGACGAGGAGCGCCGATCCGGCCGGCAGCGCCTCGACGGCCGCCAGCGCCTCGGGCGAGAGGGACGGCATGGCCGTCTGGCCGGTGACCTCGGAGTCGTACGCCTCGAGGCCGGAGATCGAGATCGTCGACGTCGTCTCGGACGCGCGCTCCGCGGGCGCACCGCCCCGCAGCGGCGTACCGCAGTGGGAGCAGAAACGGCTGTCCGCGGCATTGCGGTGACCGCACCTCGTACACACCGGCATGGACGCGTCCTCCTGCCGCGGCTGACCCGCGGAGGTCTGTGTCGCATACGGGTCGGGGGTGAACCCTCCACCCGTACCTGAGGTTGATGGTTCTCCGAAACCTATGCGCCCGGCACCGGCAGGGTCAACAGACGACGCGCCATGGTCGTCCACCTCGTCACGGAAGAGCGGGCGTTCGTCACCCTGCTCCTCGCTCTGGGCGTGGCGCGGCGCGCGGTGCTTGGCGTTGCCGCCGTCCTCGCGTGCGCTCTTGCCGAACAACTTCGCAAAAAAACTCACGGGCGATTCCCCTTGACCGAAACAGACCCGCCCGTGGGGCAGGACGAACCCTGAATGAACACACCTGCCGACCCGGACATCCTCACAACGTCCGTATCCACCCGACAGTTTCCACCACGCACCACGCTTGTGGTGCGGCGACCCCCCGCAACGTCTTCCCCTAGTCGCGCGGCCGCCATGCACCCCCGCCTCACTGCGAGGACGACTGAGCGTAGTCAGGCCGCTTCGCAGGTCGCAAGGCATCCACGACGATCTTCTGGGACCGGGCCACGGTCGCGGTGGCCTGCTCCTTCTCCAACGTCTGCACGACGCCACCAGGGATGTTGAGCGCGGGCTCAAGATCCTCGGGCTTGCCGATGACCTTGAAGACGTACGGAGCGGCCACCTTCGTTCCATCGATTTCTATGTCGGTGCCGCTACCCGAGAAGTAGCTGTCCGCGACGACGCGTACGTCGTTCACCTGAATCGCCTCGGCACCGGCCGCGCGCAGCTCCTGGATGGCGTCGAGCAGCATGTCCGACTCCACCGCCGCGGCGGCCCCGCGAATGGTCAGCGTGATGCCTGGACCCTCCGCGGCGACGGTTCCGGCCAGGATGCCGAGCTGCTGCTCCTTCTCCTGGGTCTGCTTGCGCGCCTCCTCGGCCTGGTCGGAGCTGGACTCCAGCTCCGAGCGCTGGGTCTCCAGGCGCGCCGCCTCGTCCTCCAGCCGCTGGGTACGGTCGTCGAGTTCGTCGAGGATGCGGACCAGGTCCTCCTGGCGCGCCCCGCGCAGCGCACTGTTGTCGCTGGTGGAGCGGACCTGGATGGCGAGACCGAGGCCGAGCACGAACAGGAGCAGGGCGACGATCAGTTGGGCCCGGCTCACCCGCGGCGGCCAGAGCCCGGCCGCCAGCCGCTGGCGGCCGGTCAGCTGCTGCTCGGGGGCGGAGGGGGCGGAGGGCGCCGTCGGCTCTGCGGGCGTCGACGGGTCGTCGGCCGGATTCTCGGGTGTCTCCGGGTTGGTCGCGTCGCTCATCGGTGTCACGCCCGGAAGACGTGCCGCCGGATGGCGGCCGCGTTGGAGAAGATGCGGATGCCGAGCACGACGACGACACCGGTGGACAGCTGCGCGCCGACGCCCAGCTTGTCGCCGAGGAAGACGATCAGCGCGGCCACGACGACGTTCGAGAGGAAGGAGACCACGAAGACCTTGTCGACGAAGATTCCGTCGAGCATGGCCCTGAGGCCGCCGAAGACCGCGTCGAGGGCGGCGACCACGGCGATCGGAAGATAGGGCTCGACCACCGCCGGAACCTCGGGACGGACCAACAGTCCGACCACGACTCCCACGATCAGGCCCAGTACGGCGATCAAGATGTGACCTTCCCTGTGTCGGCCGTGGCCTGCCCGGTGGGCTTGGTCGCCCCGGCTCCCCTCGGCTCTGCTGTACGTACGATCAGGCTCGGCGCGGCCGGCAGACGCACATCGGTCTCGGCCGAGATGCTGGTGCGGATCCCGAAGTTCTCCTGCAGCGCGTGCAGGTACTGCCCGTCGGCGCTGTCCTGGAACGCGGTGGCCAAGCGCTGCCCGTCCCCCACCGCCAGCACCGTGTACGGCGGCACGAGGGGCTTGTTGTCGACCAGTATGGCGGCACCGGCCGCCCGGATCGCCGAGAGCGAGGTCAGTCGCTGACCGTTGATCGCGACGGCCTCGGCACCCGACTCCCACAGGCCGTTGACGACCCGCTGCATGTCGCGGTCACGGACCCGGCCGGTGTCGGAGAAGCCGCTGCTCTCGCGCGGACCCCCGCCGCCCTCCTCGGTGTCCTTGGCGTCGTCGACCACGAGCTTCACGCCGGGGCCGTGCACCGGCGTCGCGCCGGAGAGCAGCGCCACCAGCTCGGTCTGGTCGCCCCCGTGCTGTTCGAGAGCCGCACGCTGCCGCTCACCGACCTCGGCGCGGATCTTCTCGACGTCCTGCTCAAGCTTCTCGGCTGCCGCCGTCTCCGCGTCGATCCGGTCGATCAGCTCCTGCCGCTCCTTGGCGACGACCGGCGCGGAGATCCGCGCCTCGGCGGCGCCCACGGTCACCACCGCGGCGGCGAGGACGAGGCCGGCCGCGAGCCCGAGCTTGGCCCGGAGCGTACGGGGCAGACCGCCGCCCTCCGCCTCACGCCGGGCCGAGGCCTCGGCGTACCCGTCGTCGAGCGCGTGGTCCATCACGTTGTTCAGCAGCGACATGGACGCGTCCGGGCGCGGGGGTGGTGTGCCTGTGCTCCGAACGGGGTGCTGCTGCGACATGCCGCACATCGTCGCACGTCGGCGGCGCTACCGCCGAATGGCCCCACCGGAGGGCCGGGCGGCGTCTGTCCGACACCACCCGGCTCACCCGTCCCATCGGTCTACTGACCTGCGCTGTCGACCACGCCCGACCACTCGTCGAGGAGCGCCTGCGCGGACGCGTCGTCGGGCCCCTCGGCCCACAGATGGGTGACGGCCTCGGCCGGGTCCGGCAGCACCATGACCCAGCGCCCGTCGGCCTCCACGACCCGCACGCCGTCGGTGGTGTCCACCGACCGCTCGCCGGCCGCCTCCACCACACGGCGCATGACGAGACCCTTCACGGCCCACGGTGTCGCGACGTCCCGCTTCAGGACATGAGCCCGCGGGATCCGGGCGTCGATCTGGCTCAGTGTGAGCTGGGTCCGCGCCACCAGGCCGATGAGCCGTACGAAGGCGGCGGCACCGTCGAAGACGCTGGAGAACTCGGGAATGATGAACCCGCCCCGGCCGTCCCCGCCGAAGATCGTGGTGTCCTCCCGTCCGACCCTGGTCAGATCGTCGGGTGAGGTCGTCGTCCACTCCACCTGCGTGCCGTGGTACGCGGCGACCTGCTCGGCGATCCGCGTGGTCGTCACGGGCAACGCCACCCGCCCCGAACGCCGCTCGGCGGCCACCAGGTCGAGCATGACCAGAAGCGAACGGTCGTCCTCGATGATCCGGCCCCGCTCGTCGACGAGCGACAGCCGCTCGCCCACGGGGTCGAACCGCACCCCGAACGCGGCACGCGCCGAGGCGACGATCTCCCCGAGCCGCACCAGCCCGGCCCTCCTGGTCTCCGCCGACTCCGTGGGCCGGGCCTCGTCCAGACCCGGGTTGATCGTCAGCGCGTCCACCTGGAGCCGGCCGAGGAGGCTCGGCAGGACGAGCCCCGCACTGCCGTTGGAGGCGTCCACGACGACCTTCAGCCCGGCCTCGGCGATGCCCGAGGTGTCGACGTTCCGCAGCAGCGAGCCGGTGTACGAGTCGAAGACGCTCGCCGGGAACGAGAGGTCCCCGATCTCGCCCGGGAAGGCCCGACGGTACTCCTGACGTGCGAAGACCCGGTCCAGCTTGCGCTGCCCCGCCTGCGAGAGATCCGCTCCGCGCTCGTCGAAGAACATGATGTCCACGGAGTCCGGCACACCGGGAGAGGTCCGCAGCATGATCCCGCCCGCGCTTCCCCGGGCGGTCTGCTGCCGTGCGACCGGCAGCGGTACGTTCTCCAGGTCGCGTACGTCGATGGCGCTGGCCTGCAGCGCCGAGATCACGGCCCGTTTGAGGGCGCGGGCGCCCCGGGAGTGGTCACGCGCGGTGGTGACCGTCGAACCCTTCTTCAAGGTCGTGGCATACGCGCCCGCGAGCCTCACGGCCAGCTCGGGTGTGATCTCCACGTTGAGGATCCCCGAGACACCGCGCGCGCCGAAGAGGTGCGCCTGGCCGCGCGACTCCCAGATGACGGAGGTGTTGACGAAGGCGCCGGCCTCGATGGTCTTGAAGGGGTAGACCCGTACGTTCCCCTGAACGATCGATTCTTCGCCGATGAGACACTCGTCGCCGATGACGGCGCCGTCCTCGATCCGGGCCGCCCGCATGACATCGGTGTTCTTCCCGATCACACAGCCGCGCAGATTGCTCTGCTGGCCGATGTAGACGTTGTCGTGGACGACGGTCTTGTGCAGGAACGCCCCGCTCTTGACGACCACGTTCGACCCGATGACGCTGTGCTCGCGCACCTCGGCGCCGGCCTCGATCTTCGCGTAGTCACCGATGTACAGCGGCCCTCGCAGGACGGCGTCGGGATGCACCTCGGCGCCTTCCGCGACCCAGACGCCAGGCGAGATCTCGAACCCGTCGAGTTCGACCTGGACCTTGCCTTCGAGTACGTCGGCCTGCGCCTTGACGTAGCTCTCGTGGGTGCCGACGTCCTCCCAGTAGCCCTCGGCGACATAGCCGTAGATCGGCTTGCCCTCCTTCATGAGCTGAGGGAAGACATCACCCGACCAGTCGACGGAGGTGTCGGCCTGGACGTAGTCGAACACCTCGGGTTCCATCACGTAGATGCCCGTGTTCACGGTGTCCGAGAAGACCTGTCCCCAGGTCGGCTTCTCCAGGAATCGCTCGACCTTTCCCTCCTCGTCCACGATCGTGATGCCGAATTCCAGCGGATTCGGCACACGGGTCAGACAGACGGTGACCAGAGCGCCCTTCTCCTTGTGGAAGGCGATCAGATCGGTGAGGTCGAAGTCGGTGAGCGCGTCACCTGAGATCACGAGGAAGGCATCGTCCTTCAGCGCCTCCTCGGCGTTCTTCACACTCCCCGCTGTGCCGAGCGGTTTCTCCTCGTTGGCATACGTAAGCTCCATACCGAGCTCCTCGCCGTCACCGAAGTAGTTCCTGACCAGCGAGGCCAGAAACTGTACGGTCACGACGGTCTCGGTGAGTCCGTGCCTCTTGAGCAGTCGAAGGACGTGCTCCATGATCGGCCGGTTTGCCACCGGCAGGAGAGGCTTGGGCATGCTCGAGGTCATGGGGCGAAGTCGAGTTCCTTCGCCACCGGCCATCACGACGGCCTTCATGTCGGAAGCGTCCTCCTTGAAGAGACGACGGTCCTGCCGACTTCACCTGCCCGCGCAGTAGGCCTCGGGCGTCCTCGATCGTGCCGGCGACACTGCACGGCACAGGACAGACGGGCTCAATCGGCCTCGGTATCCGCCTTCACGAGTCGACGGACCTGGACCACGTAGAGGATCCCTGCCCACCAATAGAGAGTTGTACCCCATCCGGCGAAGGCCCACCCGAAAACTTCGGCGAGTGACGAAAGCCAGCCCGTTCCGTCACTGAGCAGCAGCAGGGGGAAGGCGTACATCAGGTTGAAAGTCGCAGCTTTCCCCAGGAAGTTCACCTGCGGCGGCGGATAGCCGTGCCTGCGGAGGATTCCCACCATCACGAGCAACATCAACTCGCGGGCGAAAAGGGCGACAGTCAGCCAGAGCGGCAGGATCTCGCGCCAGGTCAGCCCGATGAGCGTGGAAACGATGTACAGCCGGTCTGCGGCGGGGTCGAGCAGCCGGCCGAGGTTGCTGATCTGGTTCCAGCGCCGGGCGAGCTTCCCGTCGAGATAGTCGCTGACACCACTGAGCATCAGCACGAGCAAGGCCCAGCCATCACTGTTGGGCCCACCGAACACAGGCCGGAGAATCAGCCACAGGAAGAGCGGCACGCCCACGAGGCGAGCCATGCTCAGGATGTTGGGGATGGTGAGGACCCGGTCCGTCTGAACGCGAGTCTCCTGGACCTCCACCCGGGGGCCTCCTGTGGGGGAACGTGCCAATGATGCCCCCTGACCCTACCTTCAGCCACGACGAAGGGATGCACAGGGGTCGCGCGCCTGTTCGTGAACGCAGAAAAGCCCCGCACCAGAAGGTGCGGGGCTTTCCCACAATAATTGTTCGGCGGCGTCCTACTCTCCCACAGGGTCCCCCCTGCAGTACCATCGGCGCTGAAAGGCTTAGCTTCCGGGTTCGGAATGTAACCGGGC
>NZ_JBHUYJ010000076.1:0-37240 GCF_042668715.1 Streptomyces sp. NPDC057271 | reverse complement strand
AACGGAGTTCTCCGGGCGGGCAGTCGGCGATGAAACAGGAAGTCTCACGGCGCGAGCCGTAGGAATCCCCTCCCTTCAGGGAGGGGAGCGTCAAGCCGGTCGAAGCCTACGCCCGGGCGGCCCCGCACGTCCGCCTCGGAGCGGGAAGACGGGCTTCCGGATACTCGCGCCCGGACGGTGGAGCCCCCGCGCCCTCCTAAGCTGCCATCCGGCACCGGCACCCACCGGCATCGGTGCCGGCACCCGTCACGACCCAGGAGCGCGCATCATGTTCGACCCCGCCCGGAAGTACCCGTTCGCCGACGCCCTGCGACCGGACGAGGCTCCCGCACCGCACCCGCAGCTCGCGCCGGTGACCGGGTTGCTCGGTACCTGGTCCGGCGAGGGCCGGGGCGGGTATCCGACGCTCGACGAGGAGTTCACGTACGCGCAGGAGGTCACCTTCAGCCACGACGGGCGGCCGTTCCTCCACTACGAGGCGCGTGCCTGGCTGCTCGACGCGGACGGCGCCCCGCCGCGGCCGTCCGCCCGGGAGAGCGGCTGGTGGCGGATCCAACCCGAGGGGCGCGTCGAGGCGTTGGTCACCCAGCCCACGGGCATCGCGGAGATCCTCGTCGGCCGGGCCGACGCCGGTGCGGTCGATCTCGCCACCCACGAGGTGGCGCTCACACCCACCGCCAAGGAGGTGAACGAGACGCGCCGCCGCTACACCCTGGTGGACGAGGACACGCTCGACTTCGTCCATGATCTCGCGGCGGTCGGACAGCCCCTGCAGCACCACCTGTCGGTCCGGCTGCACCGCCGCCCCTGACCTCGCGTCGGGATCGCCCTCCCTGACACGAGGTCAGGAGTGGAACCCCCGCGGCTCGATGCGGAAGTCGAAGGCCAGCGTGCCCGGGTCGACGGCGGTCACACCGCCGTCGACGGTGAGCACCGCACCGTTGACGAAGGAGGAGGCGGGCGAGAGCAGCCAGGCGACGGCCTCGGCGACCTCGCGCGGCTCGCCCGGACGCCCGGCGGGCAGGACGCGGGTGACCTCCTCGTACGCCGCGTCGACACCTCCGGTCCCGAGGCCCGCCTCGTCGGCGAACCGGCTCATCCGGCGGTCCGCCATGTCGGTGCGCACCCAGCTCGGGCACACGGTGTTGGCGCGCAGTCCGGCTGCCCCGTAGTCGACCGCGAGCGAGCGGCAGAGCTGGAGCAGGGCCGCCTTGGAGGTGGCGTACGCGGCGTTGCCCACGCCGTTGCGCAGGGCCGAGACGGAGGCGACCGCGACCACCGCGCCCCGGGCGTCGAGGAGATGGGGGAGCGCGGCGCGCAGCAGATGGAACGGGCCCGTGAGGTTCGTCCGCATCACCGCGTCCCAGTCCTCCAGCGTCACCTCGCCCACACCACCGCCGCGTCCGATGCCGGCGTTGAGGACGAGCCCGTCGAGCCTGCCGTACTCCTCGACGGTCGCCTCGACGAGCGCGCGCACGGCCTCGGGGTCGCCGATGTCCGAGGGGAGGGCCAGGGCTCCGTACTCCTCGGCGACGAGCCGGAGCGGTTCGGGGCGGCGCCCGGAGACCGCCACGTGGTGGCCCGCCTCCCGCAGGAGGCGGGCGGTCGCGGCGCCGATGCCCGTCCCGCCGCCGGTCACGAGGTACACACGCTGATCAGCCATGGTCGTCGAAGCCTCCGTCGTCAGCCGTCGTCCGCCGTCGTCGTGACGATCGTTTCACGGCTTCCGGTCGTCCGGACGACCGGCGTAGTCCTCGACCAGGTCGGCGATGAGCGCGTGCAGGGCATCGGCCCGGTGGCGGTCCTCCTTCTGCTCCCGCAGCGCGCGGTCGAGTGTCCGCAGTCCGGTCAGGGCGTCCGGGTCGCGGTCCTTCACCCGGTCGAGCAGCGGCGCGGTGACCAGGTCCATACAGGCGGTGAACAGGAGCCGGGTCGTCGGCGTGGCGGGAGCCGGGTCGGGGGCGGCGAACCCGGTGGTCAGATAGGTCGCGGGGTCGCTCAGACTCCAGCCGACGACGGTCCCGTCCTGGATCAGCAGCGCCACGTCGGGGGCGATGCCGAGGCGGGCCTCCAGCGGCCGGTCGAGGACGTCGAGGTCACGCAGGCAGGTCAGCACGGTGTCTCCGGGCGCGCGGCAGAGCTCCGTGGTCACCTCCAGACGGAAGTCCCGTGCCTCGTCCGCGAGCAGGCCGCCCGGCCGGACGGGAGGCGTGGGGGGAACGCGCGCGGAGTCCTCGGCGTCGGCGACCCAGGAGGGCAACTGGAACTCGGCGCCGACCAGTTCCCGGCTCCGCCCGTCGAACCGGAGTTCGTCGGGGGTGTCCCAGAGCCACGGGTCGCTGCCGAAGGTGTCCGTCAGGAACCGTTCGCGCTCCTCCACGTCCGCGTACGTCGCGACGCGGACCCGCTGGTCGGCGAAGTCGAAGCGCGGGGTGATGCGCAGCGGGTCGCCCGCCACGGTCGCGGTCCAGCCGTCGTCGAGGGTGAGTCTCATGGTGGAATGCCGCCTCATCGGATCTGTTCGGCCGGAGCCATGTAGCCGTTCTTGGCCGGAATCCTGCCCTCCACGACATCGGTGTGGGTAATCGGCCCGCCGGGGTCGCTGGGCTCGCCGCCGAGCGCCTTCACTCCGGAGTCGCCCTTGATGCCCGAAGGTCCGTACGCGGTGATGGCGTTGCCCGCTCCGGCGCCGCCCCCCTTCGTCACCACGACGTCCTCGCCCTGCCGGAAGATGAGGTTTCCGCTGTTCGCGCTGGAGTGGTAGACGGCGTCGGGGTTCTTCAGGATCTCCAGGACGCGTTCGTCGCTGAACCCGTGCCTGGTGTCGCCGTGGTAGTCGCCGCCCTTTCTGAACCTGCCGTCCTGCGCCCTCTGGATGACCTCGTCCGTGGTCTTGTGGGCGTCCTCCCTGGCCTTCTGTGCCTTCTCCTCCTTCGTGTACTTGGGCATGAGGCCCAGCGGGTCGCTCCCGGTGCACGGGTTGTCCACGTAGGCGACCGGATTCGGCGCGGGGGCGAGGCCGAGCGGGTCAGGGGAGGTGTAGCGGCCGGTCTCCGGGTCGTAGTGCCGGAAGTGGTTGTAGTGGAGGCCCGACTCGGGGTCGTAGTACTGGCCGGGGAAGCGGAGCGGGGTGTACGTGCTGCTGTCGCGCGCCCAGGCGGTGGTGCCCCACAGGGTGGCCCTCGAACGCCAGGCGACGTCGCCGGACTCGTCGATCAGCTCGGTGGGCGTGCCGATGAGGTCGGTGGCGATGGCGAAGAAGCGGCGGTCGACCTCCTTCTGGCGGTCGTCGGCCGTCAGGATCCGTTCGGTCTGCGCCAGCGGGACGGTGTCGCGATGGTCCCAGGTGAGGGCGACGGTGTTCGTCCGGTCCGGTTCGTGGGTCGTCTGTTCGCACAGGGTCAGGCCGTCCCAGGTGAACCGGACCTCCTCGGCCACGCTCTCGCCGTCAGGGGCCAGCCGCTGCTTCGCGACGCGGCGCCCGAGCGGGTCGTAGCGGTACCTCCAGCGGGTCCCGTCGGGGGTGGTCACGGAGGTGAGGCGGTTCTCGGTGTCCCAGGCGTAGCGCCAGGTGTCCGGCTTGCGGGAGAGGCAGGTCTTCTGGCGGAGGGTGATCCGGCCGAGCGCGTCGTACTCGAAGCGGACGTCTCCGGCGCGCGTGATCCTCGTACCGGTGTAGGCGCGCGGACCGGTGGCCTCGCCGCCCGGGTGTCCGGACGGCCAGGAGGCCGAGGTCTGGTTTCCGGCGTCGTCGTAGGCGTACCGCTCGGTCCAGCCCTGGGCGTGGACGGCGGTGACCCGGCCCGCAGGGTCGAGATCGAAGGTGCGGGTGCCCGAGAGCCGGTCCGCCACCGAGGTCACGTGACCGTCCGCGCGGTACGCGTAGGTGCGGCTGTTGACGGCGCGTCCCCCGGCGGTGATGTGCTGCGCGCAGAGGCGGCCGGCCTCGTCCCAGGCGGAGGTCACGGTGAGCGCGTCGCCGAAGACCCGGGCCACCTCGCGTCCGGCGGCGTCGTGGGTGAAGGCGACATGCCGGCCGCCGGTGGTGAGACGGGCGGCCCGCCCGTCGGCGCCGTAGGCGTAGGAGGTGACGTGACCCGTCGGCGTGGTGCGACGCGTCCGGCGGCCCAGGACGTCGTAGGCGTACACGAGGGGACGCCCGTCGACCAGTTCGGTCTTGGTGAGGCCGCGACGGTCGTACTGGTAGCGCAGTTCGCCGTCCGGCCCCGACGCCTCCAGGAGGCGGCCCGCCCTGTCGTACGTGTAGGTCGTCACCAGGCCGTCGACGTCCTTGCGGATCGCCCGGCCGAGCTGGTCGCGCGCGAAGGAGACGGTCCCGCCGAGCGCGTCCGTGCGGGCGGCGAGCCGGCCCGCGGCATCCACCCGGTAGGTGAGGGTGCGGCCGTCGAAGTCGGTCTCGGAGACGATGTTGCCCGCGGCGTCGTAGGTGTAACTCCAGCTCAGACCCTGGGGGTTGACCACACGGGTCAGGCGCAGCTCGGCGTCGTGCTCGAACTCGTACCGACCGCCGTCGGGTCGTGTGCGGGCGACCGGGAGGTCGAAGTGGGTGTACGCGAAGCGGGAGACGCCGCCGGACGCGTCGGTGTGGGCGAGAAGGCTGCCCTCGCCGTCGTAGGTCCACGACTCCGTGGCACCGTCGGGGCCCGTACGGCTCGCGAGCCGACCGTCCGCGTTCCACTCCAGGAGCGTGACCCCGCCGACCGGGTCGGTGAGGCGGACCGGGCGGCCGAGGGCGTCGCGCTCGGTGCGGGTGACGGCACCGGCCGGGTCGGTCACCTCCACGGGCAGTCCCATCGCGTCGCACACCACGCGGGTGGTGGCGCCGAGGGCGTCGGTGACCGAGGTGAGCCGGGCGGCGTGGTCGTAGGTGTAGCGGGTGGTGGCACCGGCCTCGTCGGTGACCGCCGTACGGTTGCCGCGTTCGTCGAACTCGTGGCGCACGCGGGTGCCGTCCGGACCGACCACCTCCACCGGCAGGCCGAACGGGCCTCGCACGGTGCGCAGTTCGCTGCCGTCGGGACGGACGGCGGCGATCAGCCGGTCGTCCTCGTCGTACGAGAAGGCCGTGGTGAGGCCCAGCGGGTCGGTACGGGTCAGGGTGTTGCCGCGCGGGTCGTAGGAGAACCGGGTGGTGTGCCCGAGCGGGTCGGTGAGGGCGAGGAGACGGCAGCCGGGCCCGTACACATGACGGGTCGTGTGCCCGGCCGCGGTGGTGAGCGTGGTGGTGTGCCGGCCCGTCTCGGGGTCGGGTTCGGTGTAGCTCAGAGTGATCTGGACGTGGCCCGCCTCGCCGCCCTCCGCCACGACGCGGTCGCGGTCGTCGTAGACGTAGTCGTAGCGGCTTCCGTTGGAGTCGGTCCAGGCGATGACGCGGCGGCGGTCGTCGTAGAGGAAGGTGGTGGTGGCGCCGGACGGCTTGGTGACGGTGGTGAGGTCGCCGTCCTCGTAGCCGTAGCCCATCAGCGGCAGGTCCGTGCCGCCCTCGCCGGCGCCGGCCAGGGAGAGCGCGGTGACCAGGCCGTCGGTGAGGGACAGCTTCACCCGGTGGCCCGCCGAGTGGACCAGGGCGAGCGGCAGCCCGTCCTCCGTGCGCTCGACGGTGACGGAGTGGCCGTTGCGTTCGCTGATTCCGGACAGCCAGGCGTCGCCGTCGCCGCCCGGCTCGACGCCCGGCGGAGCGGTGAAGTGGAAGGTCAGGCCGCTGTCGGGGTCGGTCACCGTGTAGTCCCCGTCGCCGTCGCGGGCCAGCACGGTGCGGCCCCGGCCCGTCTCCGGCCGGGTGGGCGCGCCGGGGACCGGGTGCGGGTACGGGACCAGGAGCCCTTCGGCGGTGACGTGGACGACGCCGACGGAGTCGATCTCCAGTCGCTCGTCGACGGTGGACGTCCAGGCCGGACCGAGGAAGCGGCCGACCGCGCAGCCGGACTCGGTGCGGCGGGTGAAGACCAGCGGCAGGATGCCCGGCAGTTCGACGTCGGTCTGGGGCAGGAACATGCGGCCCGTGGCGAGGTCCACGGGGTCGCCGCCCGCGTCGCGGTCGCCGTCCGGGATGCGATGGGTGCCGTCGGGGGAGTCGTCGATCAGCTTCCGTGCCTTCGCGGCGTCCGCCATGTCAGCCGTGATGCGCAGGCCCTTCACCGCGGCGCCGCCGCCACCGGTGGCCACGGTCAGCGCCGCGTCGGGGAGCAGACGGCCGAAGCCCTCGTACGGGTCCTTCATGAAGTCGCCGACCATCTGCCGGCCGGTGCCGACCGGGTCGTTGACGGCGACGACGAGACCGGCGGCGAGGCTGTTGAGCGAGGTGGCGTACTCGGCCGGGTGCGTGATGTTGTACGGGTCGAGGGGGTTGATCCCGCGGACGAAGTTCAGCAGGCCCGCGGTGCCCTTGACGAGCCCGCCACCGACGTGGTCCCCCATGTACTGGAGTTCCTGGAGACCGTCACCCAACTGCTGGGCGTACGAGGGCTTCTCAGGGGCCTTGTCCCGCGCGGCGCGGACCGCGGTCCGGGCGGTCTCGGCCGCCGTGTTCCGCTGCTTGCGGGCCTCGGCGAGGATCTCCTGAGCCTCCTCCATCAGCTTCTTGCCGGGGTCCTCGAACGACGAAGCGGGCCGGGGCGGAAGCGTCGAGGGGTCGCGCTTGTCAGCCGGCTGGGCGTTGTACCTGTCGACCGCGCTGTTGAAGTCGTCGATCTTCCTGCGGTGCGCGTCGGCGGCGTTCGCGGAGGCCCTGGTGCCCTCCTTCCACTTGTCGATCGCCGTCTGCGCCCGCCCCTGGGCCCAGGTGACCGTGCCGGCGAAGGCCCACAACGCGCCGGCCGCCTTCTCGCACGCGTCGGCTCCGGTGAACCACTTGGGCGGCTGGGTCCGCGCTGCGGCCCGCAGCGCATCCGCCGCCTCGCCCTTGAGCTGGGAGGAGTCCAGCCCCTTGAGGCCCTCCGCGGTGCTGTCGAAGGCGGACTGGAAGCCACGGAGCTTCTTGGCGGTGGAGATGATCTCGTCGGGGCTGCCGTAGATCAGCTTGGTCTTGTCCTCGGTCTGCCCGAGGTCCAGCTCGTCGACCTCGGCGCCCATCCGGTTGGCGACCGAACGCGACTGCTCCCGCACCCAGTCCGCACCGGACTCCCATCCGACGTCGTCCAGCCGGTCGGCGGTCCAGTTGCCGGCGTCCTCGACCCGGTTGCCGACCCACTCGACGCCCTCCTCGACCGCGTCCTCGACCGAGTCGGGCGTGATGTCACTGATGAAGTCGCCGATGCCCATGTTCAGTTCCCCCCGGAGTCACCCTGCTGCTCGGTCTGCTCGGCGCGCTCCTCCGGAGACGGGCCGAACGTGTCGTCCAGCGCCTGGTTCCACCGGTCGTCGGAGATCCCGAGCGCGTCGTTGAGGAGCGCCGACTGACGGCCGCCCTGGCCCTCGGTGAGGACGGTGCGCCCGGTGTCCTTCCACGTCTGCTCCATCTCCTGACCGGCCCGGTCCCACGACTCGGCGCTCCAGTCCGGGTCCAGGGCGTCCGGAGTGAACACATCGCCCCAGTTCTGCTTCGTGATCTCGTCCTCGGTCGCGTGCGGGTTGCCGCCCATCACGGAGTTGACGCCCACCTTCAGCGCGCCCTCGACGTACCGGTCGTGCTCCCACTGCGTACCCGCCGCCAGACCGAGGCGGTCGGCGATGCCGGTGGCGTCGGCCACCAGGGCGCGCACCCCCCACTCCCAGCGCTCGCAGAAGTCCTCGAAGTCGACCGAGAGACCGTGGTGCCCTGCCTCCATCCCGGTCATGGACAGCTCCGAGAACCCCTTGCCCATCTTCGAGCCGGTGGCACCGCCGAGGTCACCGAGCTGGTCGATGACGGCGCCCACACCCTGCGTGAACTTCGCGACGGCCGCCTTGTCGAACCGAAGGTCGCCCTCATCGCCCATGGCCGCGCCCCTCCTCCGCCACGCCCGCGTCCACGGCGACACCGTCCGGGACGATGCCGAGGACCGGCGGGAAGAACATCGACCCGTCCTCCGTGGCGATGTCGACGGCCAGTCCGGCGGGCTCGTCCAGGGACGGCACGACCTCGTCGACGATGCGCGCGCCCAGCAGCGCCGCGTAGTCCATGGGCCGGTCGCCCGCGGAGTGCAGCAGGGCGAACCGGGCCAACGCGGCCTCGTCGGTGAACCCGCAGATCCACCGCACCCCGCCGGAGTGCGCCGACCAGAGGCCGCCGCCGACCGTCGGCACCAGGAGGACCGCGCGCCGCATCTCACCGACCAGCGCGCGAGGGTCGCCGACTCCGCTTCTCCGATCCGCGATGCGTTCGGCGAGTGCTGTCCTTGACCGCTCCACGGCGCCTCCCTCGTCCGGTTCCGTCACAGCCTGCACCGTCCGTCAGGACGCACGCCAGGGTGACGTCGGTTTCGCGATCGCCCGCCCTGAGGTACCGGCGGTGCGTCGGTCGAGCTCCGTGCCGCGCGCCGGGGGCCGGTCAAGCCCGGCTCGTGTGAACTATCTTGGGCAGCAGTGGGACGAGAAGGAGGCACCCCGTGCCATCTGGGCAGCAGGCGCGCGCACAGGCAGCCGCGATCACACCGGGCAGGCGCTCGTCGGACACGGAGGTCGCCACTCCCGCCGAGCGGGTGCGGGCTCTGTTCGGCGGCCATCGGCTGTCCCCCGGGCAGCGGCGCATCGCCCAGTTCCTCATCGACCACCTCACCGAGGCCGCGTTCCTGTCGATCACCGAGCTGGCGGAGCGCGTCGGCGTCAGCCAGCCGTCGGTGACCCGGTTCGCCACCTCGCTCGGGTTCAGCGGGTACCCCGCGCTCCGGGAGGCCCTGCAGCCGATCGCGCTCAGCGCGGTCGCCGGCGCGCCGGAAGGGGCGGGGGAGAGGCTCGGCAACGAACTCCAGTCGGCGGTCGACGCCGAGATCGAGAACCTGACCGCCCTGCGGCGGGTGCTCGCGGACCCCGACCAGATCCTGGAGACCGGCCGCGAGCTGGCCCGGTCGGTCCCCCTGACGGTCGTCGGCCTGCGGATCTCGGTCACGCTCGCCGAGTACTTCGCGTACGCCGCACGGCGAATCCACCCGGACGTACGGGTGGTGACGCGGGGCGGCAGCGTCGCCTACGACGGGCTGCTCCAGGCGCGCGAGGCGGGCGGGACCTGGGTGCTGGCGTTCGCGATGCCGCGGCACGCCAACGAGACCCTCGCCGTCGTCCGGGCGGCCCGCCGCACCGGGCTGCGCGTCGTGCTGATCACGGACCTGGCGCTCGGGCCCCTCGTCGACGAGGCCGACGTGGTGTTCACCGCCGGAACCGGGTCACGGCTGGTCTTCGACTCGTACGCGGCGCCGGGGGTGCTCTCCGCGGCCCTGCTCCAGGCGATGGCGGACGCGGATCCGGAGCGGACGCAGCTCCGGCTGGAGAAGTACGAGCAGGCGGCGGAACAGCACGACTTCTTCCTGGACGACTGACCTGGGCCCGGTTTTCATACCCCCGGGGCGCATGAAATTTTTCATGCACCTTGCTTACTCGACGGTATATATATTTACTGTGGATGCCCCCACGGGCCCGAACAGAACATGCGGGTCGCCCCCTCCTCCTCAGACCCCTGTTTTTGAACGGCACGGCGGCTCCGGTCAACCCCTGGACCGGAGCCGCCGCACATTCGTCATGTCAGAGGAAGGAAGCGAGACCGTCGAGCAGACGGTCCACGTCCTCGGCCGTGTTGTACGGCGCCAGACCCGCCCGCAGCGCGGGACCCTCCAGCTTCAGCGCGGTGAACGGCTCGTACGCGTAGAACTGGCCGGCGGTGGCCAGGACGTCGCGGGCCGCCAGATGGATCTGAGCCTCGCGCTCGTCACGTCCTTCGAGCGTCAACAGCAGCGTCGGAGTCCGGTCCTGGGCCCGCGAACGCAGGGTGACGGCGTCGCCCAGGGCCCGGAGCCCCTCCTCGAGCCTCGTACGGAGCGCCAGCTCGTGCGCGTGCAGGGAGCCCCAGGAGTGCGCGAGCCGCTCCCTGCGCGTGACCCCCTCGCCCGGGTCCACCGCGGCGAGGAAGTCCACCGCCGCGCGGGCGCCCGCCAGGATCTCGTACGGGAGCGTCCCGAACTCGAAGCGCTCCGGTACGTCGTCGGAGGAGGGCAGCAGCTTGTCGGGGCGGAGGGTGTCGAGGAGCTCCGGCGCTCCCGCGAGGACCGAGCAGTGCGGCCCGAGGAACTTGTACGGGGAGCAGACGAAAAGGTCCGCACCCAGCGCGGGCACGTCCACGAGGTGGTGCGCCGCGTAGTGCACCCCGTCCACGTACAGCAGGGCGCCCGCCGCGTGGGCCAGGTCGGCGATCCGGCGGATGGGCGGCTTGGTGCCGAGGACGTTCGAGGCCGCCGTCACCGCGACCAGCCGCGTCCTGGGGGAGAGGGCACGCTCGTACGACCCGAGGTCGATCTCCGCCGTCTCCGGGTCGATCTCGATCCAGCGGAGCGTCACGCCCGCGTGCGCGGCGGCCTGGACCCAGGGGCGGACGTTGGTGTCGTGGTCCAGACGGCTGACGATGATCTCGTCCCCCGCCTTCCACCCCTTGGCCAGGGTGCGCGAGAAGTCGTAGGTCAGCTGGGTGGCGCTGCGCCCGTGGACGATGCCGTTCGCGGGCATGTTGAGGAGGTCGGCGTAGGCGGCTCGGAAGTCCGCCACGGACTGCTCGGCGTTGAGCTCCGAAGGGCTGACCGTCCCCCGGTTGGAGAGGGGCCCGGTCAGCGTCGCCGCGATGGCGTCGCCGACGGGGCGGGGGGTCTGTGTACCGCCCGGCCCGTCGAAGAAGGCGAGGCCGTGATCGAGGGAGGGGAAGTGGGCGCGGAGGGCGGTGACGTCGAAGGCCATGGCGTCTGCTTTCTGTCCGGCGACGGGTGGGGCGACGAGGTGGGGCGGCGGTGCTGTGGGCGTGCCGGGGAGTGGGGTGCCCGGTGGGGCACGGCCCCCGGCGCGTGGCGCCTCGGGGTGGGGCGCCGCCCGGTGCCGGGTCCGTCGATCGGAAGGCCGGCACCGGGGGCCTGGAGTCTGCGCCGTACTACTCGGTCACGCCGTGGGCGCCGGTCCCGCGCGGACCGGTGCCGCCGGTGGTGACGCCGTGGTCCGCGTCCGCGGCCGTCCGCGCGCCGGTGGGCGGCTGCTGCTTCAGCGCGCTGATGTCGTGCGCGTACCTGCCCACCGCGTTGGCGATGACGTCGATGTGGCGGTCGAACACCGGCATCCCGACGTTCCGGAGGGTGTCACCGGCCGCGTGGTAGTTCGGGTCGAACGCGACCCCCGCGGTACCGCCGAACTTCTCGGCCTCGGCCTGCGTCTTGAGCGCCTCCGCGCCGGAGAAGGTGCCGCCCGAGGGGATGCCGGCGTCGAGGAACGGGCCGTAGTCGAAGCGGAAGACGAACGGCGTCCCGGCGTGCGGCTGACCGCGCTTGCCGAGGAACGCGGTGATGTCCTGCTCGAGCCGGGCGGAGCCCGACGGGGCGGCCTGGGTGTTGGCGCCGTCCGAGTTGTCGCCGTCGTAGACGAACATGCCCCCGTTGGTCGAGGAGATCAGCTCGAAGTTCAGGTAGAGCTTGATCTCCCGCTTGTCGAGCGGCGTCAGGTTCGCGACATAGTGGTGCGAACCGACCAGGCCGCTCTCCGCGGCCGACCACCAGGCGAAGCGCACCTTGTTGCGGGGGCTCTTCTCCTTCGCGGCCAGCTTCAGGGCGACGTCGAGGAGTCCGGCGGAGCCGGAGCCGTTGTCGTTGATGCCGGGGCCCGTGACCACCGAGTCCAGGGAGGCGCCGAGCATCACCGTGTCGGCCGCGTTGCCGCCCTTGGTCTCGGCGAGGACGTTGTTGGTGGAACGGTTCTCCTGGAGCTGGCGGATCTCGAGGGAGAGCTTCACCGGGCCGCCTGCGAGGTCCGCCGTGAGCTTCTCGCCGTCGGCCTTGCTGAGACCGCCGGTGGGTATCTTCGCGGCGGCGGGGTCGCCGAGCGTGCCCGAGAGCGGTCCGTAGCCGGCGTCGATGTTGTTGTAGATGAGGGCGCCGATCGCGCCCGCGGCCGCGGCCTGCTCCTGCTTGACGGCGAAGGCGCAGCCACCGCGCTTGATCAGCGCGACCTTGCCGGTGAAGGCGCCCGGGGCGTAGTCGCCGGCCTCGCAGCCCGTGGTGCCGTCGGCGTCGACCGGAACGGCCGCCAGCTCGGCCCCGACCCCGCCGACCGGTGTCGACTTGGTGTACGTGAGGGCCTTGATCTCGATGTCGCGCGGGGCGGGCGTGACGGTGGAGAGCTTTTCGGCCAGCGTCTGCGTGTAGATGAAGGAGAACTTCTGGTACGAGACGTTGTACCCGGCCTTCTTCAACTGCTGGTAGACGTACGCCGCCGAGGCGTCGTGTCCGAGCGATCCGGCGACGCGGTGGCCCCCGGCCGAGTCGGCTATCGCCTGGAACTTCTGCAGGTGTCTGTAGGCGTCCTTGGCGGACGCCTCGCGGACGAGCGCCTTGGAGAGCGAGGCGGCGTCCCTGCCCGGCCTGTCCTGTTGGGAGGAGGCGGGGGAGGCGGAGCCCAGCAGGAGCGGGGTCGCGAGAGCAGCTGCGGTCAGGGTGGCCGCGGCTCTGCGAGGTGATGCGTTCACAGAGGTCCTTCCCGGTGCGAACGATGTTGAGGGGAAGCTAGCGATCTCTGGGGTGTTCTGTGAACACATGTGCCACAACTCACTTTATTTCATGCACAGTTGTGGTGACCTCGTGGAGGCGGGCCGGGTGGATGCCCGGGGTCGCGTCGGCCTGCGGGGAGTCCGCCCGGCTGCCAGGGCCGGCCTCGCGGGCGGGGGAGTGTTCCGTTCCGCTCCCTGAAGACGACAGGAAATGCTCGTGGGCGAGACGGCGTAGCGCGGACACGGCGATGTCGCCGAGCGCGGTCACCGCCACCAGGCTTGTCGCGGCGCTTTCCGGGTCGTCCTGTTCGCTGAGGATTTGCACCTCAAGGCGCGCGATCCGCTCCAGGTGTTCGGCATACGCGTGGAACAACCGTGGAATTTCATGGTGACCGAGCGATGTGCAGGCGATGGTCACCTGGCAGAGCGTCTGCCAGGCGGGGTTGTCCGGGCTCACCTGCCAGCCCCAGCCCCGGATCAGGTCGGACACCCTGGCCTGAGCCCATTCCCACTCCTGGTCGTGCGAGGCGGAGCCGGGGGTGGGTAAGGCGTACTGCGTGATGCGGAGCAATTCGCTCGCAGGTGGTCGTTCGTCCTCGACATGCCTGAGGAATCTGCGTACCTCGGCGTGCGGAAGTCCACCGATGTTCAGAAGTGCCTTTACCAGTGCAACCCTGCGTACATGTGATTCATCGTATGCGGGAAGTGTGGGGAGCAGGTCGAGGTCCTGATACGAGCGCAGTGTGCGAACCGGGACATTGGTCCTACGGCTCAGCGCGGAGAGCGGAGACATATTCCACCGGGATTCGGTCGGATGCTGGGGACGATGTGCTTCGCGGCCGGACTGGGAATTCCGGGTCGCGGTGACCCTATGCGGCTCGAATGCAAGGGCACAAGCATGGTGATGGTCGCGGTCGAGGAGTTGGCTCAAAGGGGAGTTTCGCTGTCCCATGAGAGATCCGTGTCGTCGCGGAGCCTTCCGGGCGGCGACGGGCCGCTCCGGCCGGCCGATCCGGTCGTGCGCACCTGGTTCGGCCTGAAAAGGCTGTTGACGCGCCTGTCGGGAGGGTGTGGGGCGAGGGGATTATCCGCTCGCACCAGCCCGCCGTGGTGTTCGGCGCGCGTTCGCCCGACTCTCGGTTCGTGTTCGGCGCCCCCTGGTACTCATGGGAAGTGGATATGCCGGGCGTTCGACGCCGTCCGAGTTCTTTCGTCGGATTTGCGTGGCGGATCAAAGGCGAGGAGGGGACCGGATTCCGTGGGCGCGGCACTTGACGTCCTTTTGCCGGTACGGCATGATCATGGCGATCTCCGGCCTTTCTCTCCGTTTTGCACCGACTGCGCGACGAGGGGGCCCGGCAGAGGGGGAGTGGGGGAGGGGGAGACATGTCCGACGCGTCGGCGCAGGGAAAGCCGCGCCAAGGCCCTTGTGGTGAAGACGGGGGGTTGGTCGCGGAATTAGTCGCCCGCGAGTCCGAGTTGCTGGACGCCTATCGGAGCAGGCTCGTCGAGCAGCGGAATCCGATCGGGACGAATGTGGAAGCCTGGGATTCCGTATGTGAGAGGGTTCATGGAATCCTCTCCGAATGCCGCGCCGTGATGGGGGGCGGCGCCGCCGCGTCCCACGGGAGCGGACCCGAGCCGCATCCGACGCCACGCCGTCCGGGGGGAGCGTGGAGCGAGCGGGGGGCGGTGTCGGTACACGCCCTGCGGGCGGGGTCCGTACTCGTCCAGGTCGTCGCCGAGATCCTGGAGCGGTCCCTTGCCCGCCGGCCGGTCGGCGACCTGAGCGGCACGCGGCTCATGGCGACGCTCCAGGCGGCGGTCACCCGCTCCCTGGAGGGCGATGCGGACGGCCCCGACCTGCACCTTCTCGACCTCGTACGGGAGTCCGCCCGGCAGAGCCGCGACGCGATGGCGAGGGAGATCCACGACCGCATCGGCAGCGCGGCCAGCCTGGCCCTGCGCCAACTGGAGCTCTACGAACTCACCCAGAACGTCTCCTCGGCGACCGACCCCCGCCTCGACAGCCTGAAGCAGGCCATCCTGGAGACGATGCACAGCACGCGGGACGTGGTGACCGAACTGCGAACCGGCGCACACTCCGCCGGCTCCCTCCACGGGGCCCTGGCCACCTTCGTCGCCGCCATGGCCGTCGAGAAGCCCGTCGTGGAGATCCGGATCGAGGACTTCGACGATCCGTTGCCCGACGCCCTCGGGGAGCAGCTCTTCCTCGTCCTGCGCGAGTGCCTGCGCAACGCCCTGGCACACGCCCGCGCCTCCCGTGTGACCGTCGACGTGCGGTGCGACGTACGCGGCCTGGACGCACGGGTGAGCGACGACGGAGTCGGCCTTCCCCGGGAGCGGACGTTCGGCAACGGCCTCGCCTCCGTGGCCGAACGGATCCGGCTCCTGGGCGGCCGGATGGAGATCGACAGCGCTCCCGGCGCGGGCACGACCCTCGCCTTCACGGTGCCGGCGGGCGAGGAGTGGCATGCGGACGCCCGATGAGGCCAGGCCCCCATGGCCGGGGGAACCGATCCGCATCATCGCGGTCGACGACCACTCCCTGCTGCGCGACGCCCTCTGTCAGCTCCTCGACGCGGAGCACGACCTCCGCGTCGTCGCCGAGGCGGACACGTCCGTGGGTCTCGGCGACCTGGTGGCCAGCACCGGAGCACACGTCGTGCTGCTCGACGTGGAGATGCCCCACCATCACGCCCCGAGCGTCGTCAGCGAGTTGACCGTGCGCTTCCCGCGTCTGCGGGTGCTGATGCTGTCCATGCACGACCACGGCCCGCTCGTGCACGAGCTGCTCGCCCGCGGCGCCCACGGCTACCTGCACAAGAGCTCGCCGCGCGACTCGCTGCTCTGCGCCATCCGCGGGGCCATGGCACGTGACCCGCAGGTCATGATCGCCCTGCCCGGCAGGGCCACTCCGGAGACGGCCATCCGCGGCACCGGGAACTCCCTCTCGCCCCGCGAACGGGAGGTCCTCACCCAGGTCGCCGGCGCGCTGAGCAACCGGCAGATCGCCACCAGGCTGGGCATCACCGAGGCCACCGTGAAGCGACATCTGCGGAACATCTTCGAGAAGCTCGGTGTGGCCTCGCGCATCGGTGCCGTGAACAAGGCGGTGGAGGCGCGCCTCATCGACCCCGCCGGGAAGGGTGCGCCGCCCCTGTCGGTACCGGAGCTGGTGTGCCGCCGTGTCATGTGACCGGAAGACCGGCCCCGTGCAAGGGCGAGCGGCCTACTCCTTTCGGAGCATGCCCGATGCTCCCTGAAGGCCTGGCGTCGCACCCGTGTGCGGTTTAGATTCGGCCCATGCCTCGAGTGACGCCTCGCGAGACTCACCTGCCGGCACGCGGCGCGGATCCGGTGTCCGGCGCGTGTCATGGCCACAGCAAGGGCCTGAGCGGCCCGCGCTCGTGGCCGCCTCGCGCGTCCTGAGCGACCGGGCAGGTCTCCTGCCCGC
The DNA here is from genome assembly GCF_042668715.1 of Streptomyces sp. NPDC057271. NCBI lineage: Bacteria > Bacillati > Actinomycetota > Actinomycetes > Kitasatosporales > Streptomycetaceae > Streptomyces > Streptomyces sp. NPDC057271. The sequence goes on along the minus strand of NZ_JBHUYJ010000076.1, from coordinate 21,098 downwards.
GCCGGCCGCCGCCCGCGGACACACCGGCTCTTCATGAACAACGCGATACGCGACGCAACTCGCCGCCTTCGCGCAGCCCCGGGGCCCGAACGGCCACCACCGGGAACCGACATGGACAGCACGCGAACCTGAGGGGTGAACGGGACATGACCTGCACGGGGGCACCTCTTCGCATACAGCTCTTAGGGCCGATCCGGGCCTGGCGGCACGGTGAGGAAGTGGCGCTGGGCTCGCCCAAACAGCGCGCGGTCCTGAGCCTGTTGGCCAGCCGGGCGGGCGAGGTGGTGAGCGGGGACACCATCACCAGCGCCCTCTGGGGCAGCGACACCCCGCAGACGGCGGCCAACGGCGTCCACACCTATGTGGCCCGGCTGCGCCGCGCGCTGGAGCCGGGGCGCGGCAACAGGGCGGCCAGCACGGTGCTCTCCTCGGAGGCCGGAGGCTACTGCCTCCGGCTCGAGCCCACGGACGTGGACGCCACGCTCTTCGTCGAACGCCACGGCCATGCCCGCAGGTCACGCGAGGGCGGCAGCGCCGAGACCACGTTACGGCTGTACGAGGACGCCCTGGCCCTCTGGCGGGGGGAGGCGTACTCCGGAGTGCCCGGTCCCTTCGCCGCCATGGAGGGCGTCCGCCTGCGGGACCTGCGCCTCACCGCCGTCGAGGAGTGGGCGGCGGTCATGGTCGAGGCGGGCGAGCACGCCGAGGTGGTCGACGCCCTCTCCCGCGCCGCGGCGGAGGAACCGCTGCGCGAGAAGCTCCGCTGGCTGCTGATGCTGGCGCTCTACCACGCGGGCCGCCAGGCACACGCCCTCGCGGTGTACACGGAGACCCGGCAGCTGCTGCGCAGGGAGCTGGGCATCGAGCCGGGAACCGAACTGCAGGACCTCCACCGGCGGATCCTCGCGGGACAGCGGGAGTTACGACTCCCCGGCGGCAGCCTCTCCCCCCGGCCCCGGGAGGGGCTCGGCGCCGGAGTCCCCTTACCGGCGCAGCTTCCGCCGGTGGCCCGTGGATTCACCGGACGCGACACCGAGCTGAAGCAGCTCGAGGGGCTCCTCGACGACGAGTTCACGGACCGGGCGGCCCAGCGGAGCACTCCGGTGATCGTCGTCGACGGCCCCGCCGGCGTCGGCAAGTCCGCCCTCGTCCTGGAACTGGCCCACCGGCTCTCCGACCGATTCCCCGACGGCCAGCTCTATGTGGACCTCTGCGGCAACGGTCTGCGCGGCAGACCGCTCACCGCGTCGGACGCGCTGCTCCAGCTGCTCACCAGCCTCGGCGCCGACAGCACCCGTATCCCGCGTGACCTCGCCGGCCGGGCGACGCTCTACCGCAGCCTGCTGTACGGCAGACGGATGCTGGTCGTCCTCGACGACGCCCTGAGCGTGGACCAGCTCCGCCCTCTCCTGCCGCGCGGCGCGTCCTGCGTCGTCGCCACCAGCCGTCAGCGGTTCGGCGGACTCGCCGCCCGTGACGGGGCACGCACCCACACCGTTCGCCCGCTCGCCGTCGACGAGGCCGCGCAGCTGCTCACCGCCCTGTCCGCAGGCCGGCTCTCCGGGCAGCCCGGGACCGCACGGCGACTCGCGGCGCTCTGCGGCGGACTGCCGCTCGCCCTGCGCATCACCGCCGAGGGGATCGCGGCCAACCCCGACGTCCCACTGGCGACGCTGGTGGAGCAGTACACCCTGGAGAGCGGTCGGCTCGACCGCCTCACCGTGGCGGACGACGCCCTGGCCAGCGTCCGCGACGCGTTCGAGACGTCGTACCAGGCACTGCCCGCAGAGGCGGCACGGATGTTCCGCTTCCTTGGCCTGGCCAAGGACGGGCCGATCACCGTCCCCGTCGCGGCGGCCCTCGCCGACACCGACCGCGAGACCGCCCGACAACTGCTCGACACGCTCGTCGCCCACCATCTCCTGGAGGACCACGGCCACCGGTACCGCCTGCACGACCTCCTGGGAATCTACGCGGCGGAGTGCGCACAGAGCGAGCCGATGCTGAACCGGCGGGCCGCCCTCACGCGCCTGGCCCAGGCACAGCCGCTCGTCCTGGACGAGCGGCCGGCCGAGAAGGACCGGGGCGAGAGCTACGCCCTGGTGCTGCGCCGGGCCGCGGTGCTCCGGAGGGCCGCGTTCAGCCAGTGCGACGACGTCACGCGGCCGACGGATCTCACCGCGAGGTGAGGGCTGCGTCCTCCGGCCCGGTCGGCATGGTGCGCAGCTTGCCGACCGGGGACAGGAAGATCGGGATCAGCATCGCGGCGGAGAGCAGGCCACCGATCCACAGGGCGCCGTGCAACCCCGCCATCGCCGCGAGCAGACCGCCGACCGGGCCGCCCAGCGCACCTCCGCCGTACAGCAGCATGCGCATCGCGGCCGTCATCCGCCCCATCAGGTGCTGAGGCGTGATGGTCTGACGCAGGCTCACGATGAGGACGTTCGAGACGCTGGCGCCGAAGTACTCCAGGAAGAAGGAGGCCACGAACAGGCCCACGAGCAGCCAGCGCGGACCGCCCGCCGCCGGCACGAGCAGCGGACCGAGGAAGATGATCGAGACCGACACCCGGTAGGCGGTGCCCACCGACAGCCGGCGCACCACCATGCCCGACACCAGCGCGCCCAGCAGCCCGCCCACGGCCGCCGCGCCCATGACGAAGCCGACCGCGGCGGCGGACAGCTCCTTGTCACGCACCGCGTACAGCAGGAACAGCGTCTGCACCATCGTGAGCAGGAAGTTGCAGGAGCAGCCGACCAGACCCATCGCCCGCAGCCACCGGTTGCCGAACACCCACCGCAGGCCCTTGGCCAGTTCCGCGCGCAGCCGGCGCTTCTCCGCGGGTGGCTCCGGTGCCGGTTCGGGCTTCCTGATGAGGATCAGCGACAGCACCGACAGGGCGTACGAGAACGCGTTGGCGGTCATGGCGAAGGGCGCCGAGAACGCGCTCACCAGCGTGCCGGCGAGCCCCGGTCCGGCGATGTCCGCCGACGAGAGGGTGGCGTTCAGCTTGGTGTTGGCCTCCAGCAGACTGCGCCGGTCCTTCACCAGGACAGGGACGTACGACATCCAGCTGACGTCGAAGAGCACCGTCGCGATCCCGATTCCGAGCGCCAGGGCGTACAGCGTCGGAAGCGTCAGCAGGTCGAACTCGTACAGGACGGGCACCAGGCCGATCAGCACCATCCTGACCACGTTGGCGCCCAGCATGACCGGGCGCTTGCGCATCCGGTCCACCCAGACGCCGAAGAGCAGCGCGAGACCGAGGAAGGGAACGAGCTGGGCGAACCGCAGCATGCCCAGCTCCCCGGCACCGACCCCGAAGACCAGGACCGCGGTCAGCGGGAGCGCGAGCTGGGTGATCTGGGTGCCGTACAGGGAGAGCGCCTCACCCGCCCAGAACACCATGAAGTCCCGGTCGCGCCAGAGCGACCGAGGGGGGCCCTCCGCCTCGGCCGCGGGGGCCGACGCGGTGGGCGTGCCGTGCTCCGTCATACCGGAGTCGCCTCCCCCAGGGCCTGGTCGACGATGGCGCTGATGGCCGTGAGCCCCGGCCCCTGCCACACCGAGTGGTGGTCGCCCGGCGCGGTGCGCACGGTGAGCCGGCTCACGTACGGACTCCAGTCCAGGAGCCGTTCCACCGAGTCCTCGGCCTTGATCAGGATCGCCGGTCCGTCGTGGACCGCGTCGAGACGGTGCTCGCGCATGGCCACGACATGCGTACGGAACAGGGCGTAGCGCTCCATCAGGAACTCCGCGTCGAACTCCTCCGGCACGGCCCCGTGGAGTTCGGCCGCCTCGAAGACCTCGGCCGGCTCCGCCCCCGGACGCACACCGGCCAGCGCCTTGTCGACGCCCGGGGCCCGGTCACGGGTCACGCCGAGGAAGTCGTACAGGAAGTAGCGGGCCAGCTCGTCGTCGGGCGGCACCGACTGCGACCCGGGAAGCGCCGCGTCGACGATGACGAGCAGCGGCACCTCCTCCCCCTCGGCGGCCAGCATCCGCGCCATCTCGTAGGCGACGACGCCGCCCAGCGACCAGCCGAGCAGCTGGTACGGACCGTGCGGGCGGGCCGCGCGGAGTGACGCCGTGTGCAGCTCGGCCAGGGCACGGATCGAGGTGAGGGGCTCGGAGGCGCCGTCGAAGCCCGGTGCCTCGAAGCCGAACACCGGTTGTCCGTCCCGGAGCCGGTGCGCCATCGCCGAGTAGCAGAACGGCGAACCGGAGACCGGATGGACACAGTGGAGCGGGAGCCGGTCGCCCTCCGCCCGGAGGGCGACGAGACTGCCGACGGACGGTTCGATCACGATACGGACGCTCCGTTCGGAGTCGGTGCGGGCTGCGCGAGCCGCTCGTCGATGACGAGCGCGATGCTTCTGACGGTGCTTGCGCCGTACAGCAGGCGGACGTTCACCCTGATCCCGAAGTGCTTGTTGAGCCGGGTGACCGCGCGCATGGCCTGGAGGGAGTTGCCGCCGACCGCGAAGAAGCCGCTGTCCGCCCCGAGCCGCGCGATGCCGAGCACGGCCGCGAAGATCTCGGCCACCGTCCTCTCGGTCTCCGTGGCCGGGGGTGCGTAGCTCTCCTCGGGCTCGCCCAGGTCGTCGGGCGGTGCCGGGAGGGCCTTGCGGTCGACCTTCCCGTTGGGCGTCAGGGGCAGCTCGTCCAGGACGAGCACGGTGCTCGGCACCATGAAGCGGGGCAGCGACAGGGCGGCGTGCTCGGCGACCGCCTGCGACTCCACGGTCCGGCCGGCCTCGGCGACGACGTACGCGACCAGCCGCCGGTCGCCCGACCCGTCGGGATGCGCGGTGACGACCGCCTCCCGGACGGTGTCGTGGGCGCGCAGCACGGCCTCGATCTCGCCGAGTTCGATCCGCAGACCGCGCAGCTTGACCTGGAAGTCCGCCCTGCCCAGCAGTTCGATCAGGCCGTCGGGCCCGTAGCGGGCGATGTCGCCCGTCCGGTACAGGCGCTCGCCCGACACCTCGCCGCAGGACCAGTCGAAGAACCGCTCCGCCGTCTGCTCAGGCCGGCCGAGATAGTCCCGGGCCAGCCCGATACCCGCCAGATGGAGCTCGCCCGGAACACCGGGAGGCACGGGCCGACGGCTCTCGTCGAGGATGTACGTCCGCTGGTTGGCCATGGGACGGCCGTACGGGATGCTCGTCCAGCGCGCGTCGCTCTTCGCCACTTCGTAGATCGTCGAGTGGATGGACGACTCGGTGGCCCCGCCGAGGGCGATGAAGCGCAGGGCGGGGGCCTTCGAGCGGGCCCGGTCGGGCAGCGAGACGGGGATCCAGTCGCCGCCGAGCAGGGCGAGCCGCAGATCGTCCAGCGGTCGCGCGCCGGTGCTCTCGAGATGGTCGACGACCATGTCGAGGAGGGCGGGGGCGGAGTTCCACACGGTGACCCGGTGCTCGGCCAGCAGGTCGGCCCAGTGCTCCGGGTCCTTGGCGCGCTCCGGATCCGGAACGATCACCGTGCCGCCCGCGGTCGTCAGCCCCAGGAACTCGTACACCGACATGTCGAAGCTGGGCGACGACAGGGCGAGGACCCGGTCACCGGGACCCACGCCGAAGCGGGTGTTGAGGTCCGCGATGTTGTTCATCACCCCGCGATGGCGCAGGGCGATCGGCTTGGGAGCGCCGGTGGAGCCCGAGGTGTGGATGATGTACGCGAGATCGTCGGGTGTCGCCCCGCCCTCGGGGTCGTGCGCGGGGAGCGCGGCGAGGACCGCCTCGTCCCGGTCGAGGAGCACCACGGGCGTGTCCGGGTCGATGTCCGGCAGCGGCAGGCTCTCGGCCGGCCCGCTCCGGCTGAGCACGACCGCGCAGGACGTGCCCGCGACCATGGTGGCGAGGCGCTCGCGGGGGTAGTCGGGGTCGAGCGGCACGTAGGCGCCGCCCGCCTTGAGCACGCCGAGCACGGCGACGAGCAGCTCGGCGCTCCGGTCCAGGCAGATGCCCACGCGCCGGTCCGGGCCGACACCCAGGCCCCTGAGGTGGTGGGCGAGCCGGTTCGCCGCCTCGTTGACCTCGCGGTACGTCCGGGTCCCTCCACCGCCCACCAGAGCGGGGGCGTCGGGGGCCTCGGCGGCGCGGGTCTCGAAGGCGGAGTGCAGGCACACGTCGTGCGGAAGGTCCGCAGCGGTGTCGTTCCACTCGACGAGCATCCGGTGGAGTTCGTCCTCCGGAAGCAGCCGCAGCTCCGACACCGGACGCTCCGGGTCGGTCAGCCCGTCCTCCAGGAGCGTGCGGTAGGAGGCGAGGAGGCGGACGACGGTGTCCCGGTCGAAGAGTTCGGGGGCGTACCGCAGCTCGGCGCCCGGCAGCCCCTCGTCCTCCTCGCCCGGCGCGTGCAGCACCAGCTCGAACTCGTCCTGCCGCCCGGACCCGTCGCCGGGCTCCCGCCCGGTGGCCGCGTCACGGGCCAGCCCGGTGAGGGCCGCCGCCCCGGGGACGGTCCGGCTGAGCCGGACCGTCCCCGAAGCGGGGGTCGTGACGAGGAAGCCGAACTCGGCCTGACCGGTCCAGCGGTGGAGCAGCGCGGTGAATCCGGCCAGGAGCATCTCCTCCGGGGCGGTCCGCGCCGACGGTCCCAGCGGCAGCCGGACGGAGTCGCTGCGGTCCGGAGCGGACCCGGGCAGACGCGGGCGGTCCGCAGGCAGGAGCGCGGGCGGCGCCGGTACGGACTCCGGTGCGGGTCCCTGTGCCTGCGCCGGAGCTTGCGCGGATGCCTGCGCCTGCGCGGAAGGCGTCACGGGAGTGGTGTTCCGGCTCAAGACCTCTCTCCTGGCTCGCGGTCGGAGCCCCCGGCCGGGCCGAGGCCGGCGCCGAAGGGCAGGGGGTGGGCGCGGCACAGGGCGGCCACCTCGGCCACCACACGGTCGCGCACCCCGGGGTCGGTACGGAACTCGGTGTCGCCGAGCACCGTGGTGGCCATGAGCACCTCGTGCAGCAGAGCCGCGCAGACCCGCATCTCGGCGGGGCCCATGCCACGTTGCGCCAGCACGTTCGTGCCCAGACGCAGACCGCTGGCGACGAGCGGGGCCTTGGTGTCCTTGGGGATGCGGTTGCGGTTCGTGAGGATTCCGCAGGCCTCCAGGGCGCGTTCGGCGACGACACCGGTGATGCCGCGGTCGAACATGTCCAGGAGCACCATGTGGTTCTCGGTGCCGCCGGTCAGGACCCGGTAGCCGTACTCGGCCAGGGCGTCGGAGAGTGCCGCGGCGTCGTCGCGTACGAGCCGCATGGTCGCCCGGAACTCCGGCTCCGCCACCAGCTTGAGCGCGTGCGCCTTGGCCGCGACCGACGCCGGGCTCGGCGTTCCCTGGGACTGCGGGAAGACCGCGCGCTGCATCAGCCGGTCGAGCGGGGTCCGGCGGGAGTCCGGGCCGGGCGCCCGGTGCTCCTCGCCCATGAGGATCAGCCCTCCGCGCGGCCCCCCGAGCTGCTTGTACGTGCTGGTGGTCGTGACATGGGCCAGATCGATGGGGCTGGGGTGCTCCCCGGCGGCCACCAGGCCGGCGATGTGCGAGATGTCGGCCACCAGGTAGGCCCCCACGGAGTCCGCGATCGCGCGGAACCGGGCGAAGTCCAGCGTCCGCGGATAGGCGCTGGCTCCCGCGATGAGCACCTTGGGGCGGTGGACCAGGGCCAGTTCGGCCACCTGGTCGTAGTCGATGAACCCCTGGTCGTCGAGGCCGTAGTGGACGGCCCGGTAGTGGTGTCCCGTCACCGAGGCGGCGGACCCGTGGGTCAGGTGACCGCCGGAGTCCAGGTCGAGGGCGAGCAGGACCCCACCCGGGGGCAGCAGCGCCGCCAGCACGGCCTGGTTGGCCGAGGAGCAGGAGTGCGGCTGCACATTGGCGTACCGCGCCCCGAAGGCGTGCTCGGCGCGCTCGACGGCCAGTCGCTCGGCGGCGTCGAACCGCCCGGCGCCGGGGTGGTAGCGGGCCCCCGGATAGCCCTCGGCCGTCACGTTCGACAGGGCGGCGCCGCCCGTGGCCAGGACGGCCGGGTTCGCGACACTGGCGGACGCCACCATGGCCAGCGTCATGGCCTGCTCCTCCACCTCGCGGTCGAGGAGAAGGGCCAGTTCGGGGTCGGTCCGGTTCAGCAGCGCCACTCCCTGGCGCAGCAGCACGGCCTGCGCGGAGTCATGGGTGGAGCCGGAGCCGGAGCTGGAGCCGTTCTGGGAGGCGTGCGCCTGCGCGGACGGGATGGCCACCCGTGGGACCTCAAGCACGCGTGCCCGCCTTGGACTCCACCAGCGTGTCGATGGCGGTGGCGACCGAGGCGACGGTGGCGCCGCCGTACAGGGAGCGGACGTTGACCTTGACGCCGAAGTGCTTGTTGAGCCGGCTCACGACCCGCATCGCCTGCAGCGAATTGCCCCCCAGCTCGAAGAAGTTGCCGTCCGCGCCGACCTGTGTCATGGACAGTACAGCACCGAAGACCTCGGCCACCTTCTCCTCGGTCGCGGTCACCGGGGCGACGAAGCCGGCCGTCCCGTCACCCGAACCCGACACCGGGGCGGGGAGCTTGGCCCGGTCGATCTTGCGGGCCGGGGTCAGCGGGAACTCCGTCAGCTCCACCCAGCCCGTCGGCACCATGTACTCCGGCATCGTGCTGCCCAGGTGCTCACGGAGCTCCGCCACCGTCGGCGGGGTGTCGCCGAGGACCGTGTAGTACGCGACGAGCTGCTTCTCCCCGAAGTCCTCGCGCAGCAGGACGAGCGCCATCCGGACCTTCGGGTGGGTCAGCAGCCCGGACTCGATCTCACCGAGCTCGATCCGCAGACCACGCAGCTTGACCTGGTTGTCGAGCCGCCCGATGAAGTCGATCTGCAGATCGCGGGTCCAGCGCACCAGGTCACCGGTGCGGTAGACCCGGCCCTCGCCCAGGAACGGATCGGGGACGAACTTCTCCTCCGTCATCTCCGGCAGGTTGAGGTAGCCGCGGGCCAGACCCTCGTCGCCGCCGATCAGCAGCTCACCCGGGACTCCGACCGGCACCAGGTTGAACTCCTTGTCCACCACGTAGTGCAGACGGCCGAACTCGGGCCGCCCGATGGGCGGCGAGGACAGCCACTCCTTGTGCTCGCAGAGGTACTCGGTGGTCGCCACCGACGCCTCGGTGGGGCCGTAGAGGTTCACGAACTTGCGCCCCGGCAGGTTCCACTTGTTGACCAGCTCGGCCGGCAGCGCCTCGGCACCGCCCATGATGTACTTCAGGTCCGGGTACGGCCCCGCGTCCACCACCGACAGGATCGCGGGCGACAGGCCGGCGTACGTCACCCGCTGGTCACGGATGAGAGAGCCGAGGGACTCGGGGGACGAGGCGTCCTCCGGGGCCACGAGCACCAGGGCCGAACCACTGATCAGGCCGGCGAAGATCTCGCCCTGGGACATGTCGAAGGTCAGCGCCGGCAGCTGCAGCAGCCGGTCCTCGGTGGTCCACTCGCCGAAGCTGCGCCGGTACGCCTCGATGAACATGCGCAGGCCGCGCTGCTCGATCATCACGCCCTTCGGGCGCCCGGTGGACCCCGAGGTGTAGAGGACGTAGATCAGGGAGTCCGGCCGGGCCCACTCCTCCAGCGGCTCGTCGTCCGGCTGCGCCTCGATGGCGTCCCAGTCGGTGTCGATGTTGACGCTCGCCCATCCGCACGACTCCGGCAGGTCGCCCACCGACCCGGCCCGCGTGATGACCAGCGGGCTCTTGGTGTCCCGCAGCATGTGGTCCAGGCGGGCGTCGGGGTGCGAGGGGTCGATGATCGTGTACGCGGCGCCGGACACCATCACACCGAGGATCGCGACCAGCGCGTCCAGGTCGCGGTCCATCGCGATGGCGACGACCTCCTCCTGGCGCACGCCCTGGGAGCGGATGTACCGGGCGAGCTTGCCCGCCCTGCGCATCAGCTCGCCGTACGTCATCTCCTTGCCGCGGCAGACCGCCGCGACCAGCTCGGGGTTCTCCCGCGCGATGCGGGCGATCGTCGCGTGCACCGGCTCCGTCGGGTAGTCGAAGTCGGCGCCGCGGCCCACCTCGAGGAGCTCGGCGCGCTCCGCCTCGGCGAGCAGCGGCAGCGCCGCGACCGGGGTCTCCGGGGCGTCCGAGGCCGCGTCGAGCACGTTCTGGAAGTGCCCGATCATGGCCTCGACGCGCCAGCGGTCGTACAGGTCGGTCGCGAACTCGACGATCAGGCGCAGCCGTTCCGCTCCCTCCACGAAGCTGAAGGAGAGGTCGAACCGGGAGCGGGAGGTGGCCATCGGGATCGACTCGGAGGTCAGTCCGGCCAGCTCCAGGGAGTCGCCGGTGGCCGCCTCGCCGAGCAGCCGGCAGGCGATCTGGAACAGCGGGTTTCGCCCCGCGTCCCGCGTCGTCTGCACACGGTCCACGACGTGGTCGAACGGCACGTCCTGGTTGTCGTACATGTCGAGGTTCGCGTCGGCGATGCGCTCCAGGAGCTCGGCGAAGGTGACATCGCCCGACAGGTCGCAGCGCAGCACCGTCATGTTGATGAACAGGCCGACCACGTCTTCGAGTTCGGGGTCGGTACGGCCCAGCATCGGCACGCCGAGGGCGATGTCGTCCTGCCCGCTGTAGCGGCTCAGTACGACGTTCAGCGCCGCGGCGACCACCATGTACAGGGAAGCGCCCTGCTCGTGCGCCAAGGCCCGGGCCTTCGTCAGCAGTTCGGCCGGGAAGTCGACCACGAAGGTCTCGCCGTTCTGCGTGGGCTCGGCCGGCCGAAGCCGGTCGGCGGGCAGTTCGAGCGCCTCCAGACCGGCCAGCCGCTCCTCCCAGAACTTCAGCTCCTCCTCCCACACCCCGTCGGCCCGCTGCTTGCGCTGCCGCTGGATGTGGTCGGCGTAGCCGATGGACAGCTCCGGCAGCGCGGGCGTCCGGCCCGCGACCAGCTCCCCGTACGCCTGTGAGATCTCACGGCTGACCACGCCGCCGGACCAGCCGTCGGTGACGATGTGGTGGAAGCTCAGGCTGAGCACGTGGTGGTCGTCGGCCAGCCGGAAGAGCTGGAACCGGGAGATCGGGCCCGCGGCCAGGTCGAACGGCGTGTCCGCCTCGGTCTGCAGCGCCTCGCGCAGCGCGTTCTCGGCCTCGTCGGGCGCGAGCCCGGACAGGTCCCGGAGCGGCAGCGGCCGGTCCTCGGCCGGCGAGACGACCTGGTACGGCACGCCGTCGGCCGCGTGGAAGGTCACCCGCAGCTGCTCGTGGCGCTTCACCAGCAGGTTGAGCGCGCCCTCCAGGGCGGCGGTGTCGAGCGCACCGCGCAGCCGGTAGGCCAGGGGGACGTTGTAGGTGGTCTCACCGGGGCTCATCTGGTCGAGGAACCACAACTGCTCCTGTCCGAAGGACAGTTGGATGCGCGACTCGGCGGTGTGCATGCTCATCGTCACAGAACTCCGTTCGGCTGTTCACGGTGGTCGCCCAGGGGGCGCGGGGAAGCGACCCGGGGCCTCGCACTCCGGTGCGGCAGGAAGCGGGCAGGGCAGGTCGGGGCATGGCGGGGGCAGTACGGGAGAGGGGAAGGAAGCGGGGACCGGAACCTGGTGGGCCTGGGTGCGGCGGCCCTGGGTCGGCGGCCCGCGTCGGGACGGCCCTCCGGCGGTTCGGTCGGCCGCGAGGGCGCCCCGGCGGTGGGGCGGTGGGGCGGTGGTGCTTGGTGCTTGGTGCGGTGGGGCGGTGGGGCGGTGGTGCGGTTCCGGCGGTACAGCGTTGAGGCGGTCGTTTCAGGAGGCCGGTCAGGCCGGTCAGGCGGGTCAGGCCGGTCAGGCCGGTCAGGCCTGGCAGGCGGGTCAGGCCGGTCGAGCCGGTCAGGCCGCCGGAGCGGGAGCCGGCGCCGGGCCCGCGACGGTAGACGCGGGTCTCAGTACCCGCTCCACGCGGCCCAGCCCCTCGGCCACCGCCTCCGCGGAGCGCGCGAAGCAGATCCGGAAGCCGTCGCTGGCGCCCAGCGTCTCGCCGGGCATGAGCAGCACACCCAGGTCCAGGGCTCTGCGGCACATCGCCAGGGGTTCCTCGCCGGTGGTGAGCCAAAGCCAGGCGAACGGGGTGTCCTCGGGTTCCACGAGGGTCACCGCGTCCGCGTTGCGCCGGGCGAAGTCCCGTACGAGTCCGAGTCCCTGGCGGGTGATCTCGCGGTAGCTGCGCAGATGGTCCTCACGGTGGGCCAGGACGTCGACGGCCAGCGTCTCGCACAGCACCGAGTTGGAGATGGTGGACAGGAACTTGCGTCGGGCGCAGAGGTCCACGACGTCCGGAGGGCCGTAGAGCCAGCCGACCCGGAGCCCCGGGAAGCCGTACACCTTGGAGAGGCTCGACACCGAGATCACCCGGCCGGCGCCGACGGCCGCGGAGCGCGAGAGGTCGAGCGCGTACTCCTCGTCGAGCAGCAGATACGCCCCCGTGCGGGACGCCAGTGCGAGCAGACCGCGCAGGTCCTCCTCCGCGATGCGCCGACCGGTCGGATTGCACGGGCTGTTGGCGACGATCAGCTTCACGTCCGGCCCGGCCGCCGCCTCGGCGGCCTCGATGTCGAAGCTGAGATCCGGCCGGAACCCGACGAGCTCGACCGTGCAGCCGAACTCGGGCGGCACGTCCCAGGACTGCTGCCAGCCCGGCCGGAAGGCGATCACCCGGGACCCGGGGGTCAGCAGCGCGGCGTACACGAGGTAGAGCGCCTGCTGCGCGCCCACGGTGACGAGGACCGATGCGGCCGATCCGCCGTAGAGGCCGGCGACCGCGGCGCGCAGGGAGTCGAGGCCCCGGTCGTGCCCGTAGTCGAGTTCGAGCCCGGGCGGCACGTTGAGCGCGTCGAGACGTCCCGGGACCATGTTGCTGTCCCCGAGGTCGATGTCGAAGCGGCCGGCGGCGTCCTCGAAGACCCACTTCTGGATCGGGTAGTCGCGCGACTCCCGCGCGTACGAGGAGAGAGTCACCGTACGGTCCCCGAGGTCACGGCCGCCGAAGCGGTCCGGTCGAGCCGTGCGCGGAGGGCCGGAGCGAAGGAACCGGCAGCGACCTGCTCGGCGTCGCCGGTCATCGTGACCGCGCCGTCCTCGGCTACGGTGATCTCCACGCTGCCGCCGGGCATCCTGACCTCCACCCGGGCGTCGCACAGCCCCAGTTCACGGGCCGCCGACACCGCGGCGCAGGCACTGCTGCCGGACGCCGTCACGTAACCGGCGCCACGCTCGAAGACCTCCAGCTCCATCACGGACCGGTCCACCATCCGTGCGAACTGCACGTTGGTGGCGTTCGGGAACCGCGGGTGCCGGGCGATCCTCGGGCCGAGCCGCCGGGCGAGGTCCGCGGACGGGGCGTCGACCAGGACCACGGTGTGCGGATTGCCGTTGTACACGGAGGTGACCGTCAGCTCGTCGCCGTCCACGGCCAGCGGCACGCGCACCGCCCGGCCGCCGTACGGGGCGCCGTCCTCCCGGAGCAGGGGCAGATCGGCGGCGTCGAAGCTGGGACGGCCCATGCCGACCTCCACCCGGCCCTCGGCGGCGTCGACGACCCTCACGGGGCAGTCGCCGGCGGCCGTACGAAGGGTGAACTCGCGCCCGTCGGCCCAGGCGCCGGCCTCCTGCGCGGCGAGGTGGAGCGCGAACATCCGCAGGCCGTTGCCGCTTCTGCCGCAGTCGGACCCGTCGGAGTTGTACAGGTCGAGCGTGACCGGCACACCCGGGCGGGGCGTCTCCAGCGGTCCGTACAGGACTCCGTCCGCCCCGATGCCCCGGTGCCGGTCGCAGACCAGGCGGATCGCCTCACGGGTCAGCGGGAAGTCCGTGCTGCGGGGGTCGATCACCAAGTAGTCGTTGCCTGCTGCCTGATATTTGTAGAAGTCGATCACGGGATGATCTCCCTTGGCTGCTGGGCGCGGCGCCGCCCCGAGGCGTGGTGCCTCACCTCGGGGTGACGCCCGGGATCACTGCTCGGCGAGCGCGGCGGCGTCGTGCTCCTCGCCGTACCACTTCTCCGCCCACCGGGAGAAGGCGATGATCACGATGTCGCGGTGGCCAGGGCCGCCGTCGGCGGAGAGCACGTCGGTGACGTCGTGGGCCAGCGCCCGGTCGTCCAGGAGCACGGCCTGACCCGGCTCCAGCGTTCCGCTCCAGAAGGGCTCGTCGGCACCGGGGTTCCACAGCCGGGTGGTGCCGCCGGCCACGTTGACCTTGTTGAGGATCGCGATCATCACGAACTCGTGGCCGTCGTGGTGCACGCCCTCGGGCGTGAGGGGCCCGGGCTTCTCGCCGTCGGCGCGGGTCCGGTTCTGGTGGACGTTGATCTGCCAGTCCTCGGACCGGTCGAGACCGAGCTCACGGACGCCGTGCTCGATCAGCGGGGTGAAGTCCACCTTGATCGGCTCGTAGACGCGGCGGATGCCGCCGCCGACCGAGTTGAACTTCTTGTACGTCGTGTAGTCGCGGTGCGCGAGGCGCTCGAACGACCACGCGTCCTCGCCCTGCGGGCTGAGGCGGTACTGCGAGAACCGCTTGAAGCGGGTGCCGTTGCCCATGTACTCGTCGACCGGGCAGTCGTCGTAGCTCGGCAGGATGTCGGCCGAGATCTCCGGCAGGTCGATGATGACGAAGCGTTCGCTGCCAAGAGCCATGATCTCTCCTCCAGAAAGGGATGGTGTCGTCGGACGCCTGACGTCGGGTGTCCGGCGTCAGGCGGCGACGGAAGGCATGCGCTCGTCCAGGTAGGCGGCAGAGGAGTTGAGCCGCCAAAGGATGCCGCGCGCGATGGCACGCCGCATGTCCGCGGACTCGGCGGCGGGCAGCACCACGTTGTGGAACCAGCCCTGCGCGTGCTGGGAGTCGATCGTGATGTGCAGCTTGTGGTAGGTGATCCCCACCTCGGGCAGGCCCAGGCGCTCCCAGGCGTGCACGACCTGGACGAAGCGGTCCGGCGCCATCCACTCGGTCATCCCGAGGAAGCCCACGGCCTCCGGGTAGAGCGTGCGGTGACGGCAGAGCATGACCGCGAGGTTGCCGTTGAGCAGCGAGGTGGCGGTGAGCGAGCGGGCGAGCTCGTCCTCGGAGATCTCGAAGACCTCGTAGATCTTGTTGAAGAGGTGGGTGTGGACCTGCTCGTGGTCCCCGTTGCCCATCTCGTCCCAGAAGTTGGCCGCGATCTCCATCTTGGCCGGGCCGGCGGTGCCCACCTGCATCATGGCGAGCAGGTCGTCGAAGCGACCGTCGACGACCGACTCCTGCATCACGTAGTTGCGCAGGTCGTCGTGCGTGGCCGTGTTGCGGATGAACTCGTGGTAGTAGGGGTGCTTGTACACCCGGTGGCCGCGAGCGGTGTTCTTGAGCCAGGTCAGGTACTCCCGCGGCTCCGTGGGGGCGTCCTCGAGGAGGCCGGGCTCGATCAGCCGGTCCTGGGCGGCCGCCGTGGCGGTCTCCAGGAGGCGGGCTATCTCGTAGACGACGACGGAGCCCTCGGCGCTCTGCTGCTGCGGGATCTTCGTGTAGAGCTGGTAGATCCGGTCGAGCAGGTACTGCTGCGCGTACAGGGCGCCCATGTCACCCCCGGCGGCGGCGGTGTTGATGTCGGCCACCTCGCCCAGGACGCGGCTGCGCTCGCTGCCCGACAGAGCGTCGACCTTCTCGGGAGCGGAACCGAGCCATGCGCACACCCTGTCCACGGTGGACAGGAACGGGTCACCGGATACGGTCGGACCCTTGGAGCCGCCGACTTCAGGCATGTGTTTCCCCTTGGATTCACTGGACGAATCAGATTTCCGACGAAGGCCTGCCGTACCAGTACTGCGGCGATACGTTCTTGCTGGGCCGCGTGGGCGGCGGGCGTTGTCATTCTGCAAGGGGCCCGCTGGACGGAATATGTACGCGCTCTGTACGACGGGACGAGGCGCCGGATCCGGCCGAAGTGCGGCTCGGTTACGCTCGACGCCCGAACCCCCACCCGAACCCCCACCGGAACCTCCGTCGGGAGAGGTCAACGCATGAACACGCCACCATCACCGGCCGCAGCGGCACGGACTGACGGACCGTCCGTCCGGATCGGGGCTCTCGTACCGCTGTCCCGGCCCGGCTGGGTCGATGCGGGCCGACACCTGCTCGCCGGACTCGAACTGGCCGTCGAGGACGTCCACGCCGCCGGTGGCATCGACGGGCGCCCGATCGAGCTGGTGGCCCGCGACACCGCGGCCGATCCGCGGAGGGCGGAGGCGGCCGTGGACGAACTGGCGGGCCTGGGCGTGGCCGCCGTGGCGGGCGAGTACCACAGCGTCGTCGCGCGCGCCGCCGCCGCGCGGGCGGACATCCTCGGCGTTCCGTTCCTCTGCTCGTCGGCGGTGCTCGACGCGCTCACGGAACAGCCCACGGAACGGGTCGCGCGCCTGGCCCCGCCGCAGTCCCACGGCTGGCGGACCTACGCCGACTTCCTCCTCGGCGCGGGCCACAGCCGCATCGCCGTAGTGACCCAGCCGAGCGTCTACTGGGCCTCCGGAGCGCGCGTTCTCCAGGACCACCTCGTTCCACGCGGCGGCACCGTCATCGAGCTCGACGCGCGCGAACTCGCACCCGTGGCGGTGTGCGACCGACTCGTCGAGCATGGCGCCACGGCCCTCCTCCTTCTGACCGGCATCCCCGAGCCGGCCGTGTCGATCGTGAGGGCCGTCCGTCGCGACCGGCGGCTCGCCGACCTCATGATCGGCGCTCCGGCCGGGCAGCCGGAGTTCGCCGGCTGGACGAGGCTGCTGGGCGAGGAAGGCGCCGCGATCCCGTTCCTGCGCTACCTGCCCGAACGCCTCGGCCCACTCGGCGCCCGTGTCGGGACGGCCCTTCGTGAGCGACTCGGCGAAGCGCCCTCGTTCGTGGCCTTCGAGGGCTACGACACGATCGCCGTCCTCGCCGAGACGCTCCGCTCCCACGGCGCGGACGACAGGCATGGAGGGTACGGTGCCGACCGGGCGCGCGTGATCGCGGCCTGGCCGCGCGTCGCGGTCGAGGGCACCCGCGGAACGATCCGGTTCTCCCGCACCGCGGGCATCGGCGTGTGGCAGTGGGACCGGGCGCCGATCCAGGTCGTGGACCGGGACCCGGCGGAACCCGATCGCTTCCGGATCCTCCACTCCGCCCGGGATCAGGCACCCGTGACGGAGGGCGACGGAGGGTCTCGGCCTGCTGGCCCTTGAACTCGTGTGAGTGAGCGTAACCATGTGTGAGTGAGTGTCGTTGTCAGAGCATGAATCTGACGGAGTGGGCGAAGGTGCAGGGGGTGCATCCGCAGACCGCGTATCGCTGGTTCCGTGAGGGGACGTTGCCGGTACCGGCTCAGAGGGTCGGGCCGCGCACGATCCTGGTGAACATCGACGCCGACACCGCACCCGGAGTGGTCGGTGGGCTCGGGTTGTATGCCCGTGTCTCCTCCCATGACCAGAAGGAGGACCTGGAGCGCCAGGTCGCCCGGCTGTCCGAGTGGGCGGCCGGGACCGGCAACAAGGTGGTGCGGGTCGAAGCAGAGATCGCGTCCGGCATGAACGGCGCCCGCTCGAAGGCGAAGCGTCTGCTGGCCGACCCGTCGGTGACCACGGTCGTGGTGGAGCACAAGGACCGCCTTGGCCGGATGAACGTCGAGCTGGTCGAGGCCGCGCTGTCCGCGACGGGCCGTCGGCTGCTGGTGCTGGACGACGGCGAGGCCGAAGACGACCTGGTGCGGGACATGGTGGAGGTGCTGACGTCGTTCTGTGCCCGCCTGTACGGGCGCAGGTCGGCGAAGGACCGCGCCCGCAAGGCGCTGGATGCCTGCGAGCATGGCTGACCTCCGTCCGATCGCCGCGCCGTTCGTCGCCCTCGGGCCGTCCGGTGTGGCGATCCGCGACCGCCTGGGGGGCCTGACGCCCGAGGATGAGAAGGTGCTGCGGCTGGTAGGCGCGCATCTCGGATCGCTCGCGTCGAAGGATCTCAGAGCGCGCTGTGCGGACGGCCTGGAGCACTCCACGGACACGTGGGCGGCCCGGAAGCAGGGCCTGACCGCCGAGTCGTCCTCGCGGTGGGCCGGTGCGATCACCAAGGCCACGCACGACCAGTGGGCCTTGTCCCGCCGCTGCCAGCTCGCGCACATCCAGGGCCTCGAAGCCGGTATCAAGACGATTCGGCACCGCCTGTCCCAGCCCATCGGTTCGAAGGGCACCAGGAAGGCTCCAGGCGGGTACCGC
Organism: Streptomyces sp. NPDC057271; assembly: GCF_042668715.1. NCBI lineage: Bacteria > Bacillati > Actinomycetota > Actinomycetes > Kitasatosporales > Streptomycetaceae > Streptomyces > Streptomyces sp. NPDC057271. The sequence continues at coordinate 2,879 of NZ_JBHUYJ010000076.1, read as the reverse complement.
TCGAAGAACGAGTGGTTCAACAAGACCCGTCGCCTGCACGTCCTCGAAGAACGCCTGGAACGGGAGCGAGCCGACCGCGAAGCGGGCGTCGTGCACGTCGTGCGGGGCGGCAGGCGCCTCGCGAGGAACCGTCACCACCTCGACGCCGCTCAGCTCGCCGAGGCCGAGTGGCGGACACGGTGGGAGGCCGAGCGCTGGTTCCTCGCCGCCGACGGCGAGTCCGGTAAACGCTTCGGGAACGAAACCATCCGAGTCACCCCGGACGGCGAGGTGTCCATCAAGCTCCCGGCCCCCCTCGCCGAGTACGCCAACACCAGGCACGGCCGGTACGTACTCACCTGCAAGGTGCGTTTCCCGCACCGGGGCGCGGAGTGGGCCGACCGGATCGAGGCCAACCGGGCCGTCGCCTACCGCATCCACCTGGACGTGCAGCGCGGACGCTGGTACCTCACCGCTTCCTGAACGTTCCCGGTCACCAAGACGATTCCGATGCAGGTCGCGCTCGCGCACGGCGTGATCGGTGTGGACACCAACGCCGATCACCTCGCGGCCTGGCACCTGGACACTCACGGCAACCCGACCGGCCCGCCCCGCCGGTTCCTCTACGACCTCAGCGGGCCGGCCGACCACCGAGACGCCCAGGTCCGGCACGCCCTGTCCCGGCTGCTGAACTGGGCCAAGGCCTGCGGCGTGAAGGCCATCGCCGTTGAGGATCTGGACTTCACGGCGGAGAAGACCAGGGAGAAACACGGCCGCAAACGCCGGTTCCGGCAGCTCATCTCCGGCATGCCCACCGGCAGACTCCGTGCCCGGCTCACCTCCATGGCCGACGCCACCGGTATCGCGATCATCGCCGTCGATCCGGCCTACACCAGCAAGTGGGGCGCCCAGCACTGGCAGAAGCCCCTCACCGGCAAGAACCGCAAGACGACCCGTCACGATGCGGCGAGCATCGCGATCGGGCGACGCGCCCAAGGGCACCCGATCCGGCGACGGACGGCACCGCCCCGCGACGACCAGAGCGATCGTCGCGGGCATCGGACCGTCCAGGCCCGACCAGAGGCCCTCGGGCGTAAGGAACCCCGCCCCCGCATCCCCGGACCACGCACCAGATGCGTGCAGCCGGACGCGGCGAGTACGCGGGCGACCAGGACACCCAAAACCGTTCGGGATGTCCGCAGTGACCAGGAACGGGTCCAAGACTCACCCCTGCTCACTGATTAGGAACGGTAGCGCGTGGACGAGGAGAGCGGCTGTTCCGACGAGTTGACGGGCGAGCTGCTCCCGGCGCCCGGTCTGGAGACCCGCCGCGTGGCGGCCGGGGACCGCGTCGGCCGACCACCCGCGCCCGGGGTGCCGGGGCGGCGCGGGTGGGCGATCCTGGGGGTGTGGGTGCCCAACGTCGCGGGCCCTTGCGCAAGGCCCCGCCGAAGGGCCGGGGCGTGCACCGCGCTCTGGCCGCCGCCGCCGTGGGCGTGGTCGCCGTGATCGTCGCGGCCTTCGCCGCGCTCGTGGGCGGCGCGGGCGGGACGTCCGCCGACGTCCGCAGCGCACCGGGAGCCTCCGTCGACGCCCGCGCCCCGGCCCAGCCCCCCGCCGTCCCCCCGGCCCCCGAGGCCGCGCCACCTCCCTCGGAGCCCTCGCCCCGGCCTCCCGTCGCCGCCGAGCTGTCCATACCGGCCATCGGCGTCGAGGACCTGGACGTCCTGCCGTACGAGGGGACGACCGACGACGCGGCGGGCACCCGGATCCAGGACCGTGGGGTGGCCGCCAGCCCGTACGGCGAGCGGGGCGGTGTCGGACCGGGGGACGTCGGCAACTATCTGGTGACCGCCCACCGGCTCTCCGCCGGCGGCCCCCTGCGGGCCCTGCCCTCGGTCGACGTCGGCGACAAGGTGTACGTCACCGCCCGGGGCACGGTGTACACGTACGAGATCGTCGAGACGCGGTCCACGTCCTTCCGTTCGGCAGGCTCGCTCGCCGAGCAGCGGGCCGCCGTGCCGGGCGAGCCCGGGGAGAAGCCCACCCGCGCCATGATCACCCTCTCCACCTGTGCGACGCCGGAGGACGACGCGGCGGGCAACTTCTGGCGCGACGCCCAGGGCAACCCCGAGCACCGCATCGACAAGATAGGCGTCCTGACCTCGGAGCGGCCCGCCCAGGGCGTCTAGGGCGTCGCGGGCGTCACGTCGCGGGGCGGCCGTGACGTCGAGGGGCAGGGCGCGGGGCAGGGCACGGGAGGCCTCAAGCGCGGCGCACCGGAGCCCCCTCGGGGACCTCGCCGGACACGATGACGGGGCCACACGCGGGAACAGTGCCTGACCAGGGTTTTCCCGAGCCGCATGCCGGGAACCTGCCCTTTTGCCCATCGCCCCGCCCGCGCGGCGGCCGGGGCGTACCCGAGGTTCCGTCTGGAGGTCGCGATGCTGCTCAGTCACCACATCGACGCAGGAACGCTGTATGTCACGCTGCATGAGGACCTCGACGTCACGAACCGGGCCGCCGCGGCCCTGCTGCTCCAGGCTCTCGTCGACGCCCACCGTCCGGTGGGGGTCGTCCTGGAGCTGCCCGCCGGCCCGCCGACCGCCGCGACGCTGAGCGCGGTCGCGCGCGCGAAGCGGATGTGCGACAGCCTCTCCGTCCCGCTGACGCTGGTCGACGGGGCGGCGACCCGAGAGCGGCCCGAGCGCACGACGGGCCCGCGCGAACCGCTCGCGTACGGCGCGGTGGGCGAGGGCTGACCGAGACGGGCCGCCGAGCCCGGCCCGGCGGGACGGGACGCGATGCGCGCCCCCGCCCGTCGACGCTCCCGCGCCGGACGCTCCCGTGCGGGACGCTCCCGCGCCGAACCATCCCAGGCCGGACGCTCCCGCCCAGGA
>NZ_JBHUYJ010000075.1:0-37679 GCF_042668715.1 Streptomyces sp. NPDC057271 | reverse complement strand
GAGCTGTGCCCGGAACCGGACTCGAACCTGTTCCGAACGGGCCTCTGACCTGGGATAACGTCGCGAGCTGGGCGTTTCTCCCCGCGCATCCTCGTTACGGGTCGTAACTTCCCGTCCGCTCCCTCTGCGGTGTTCCCGTGGGAACACCGCAGGCCACGCGGTCGCACGGGCGCAGCCCTGCGGCACGTCGCCTCGCGGCTGGAACGGAACCATGGCTGCCTCGCCTATGAGTGCGCGCTCGGCGGGATGCGCTCGCCGAGGCGACGGAGCACTTCCCTCTGTACGCGCTCAGGGAGCCCCTCGAGGATCGTCAGGATGGCCGCGGCCTGAGGGTCCACGGAGCCCTCGACCATGGTGGACGCCGAGGCGGACGGGACTGGCGGTGCCGCCGGATCGACCAACACGGGTTCGCCGCCGCCTCGTACGGCGTCACAGCTGTCGGCACCCCAGCCGATGGCGATCTCCAGCCTGCGGTAGGTGACCCTACCCACCCGCACGCCCTTCCTGATCTTGCTCAGGGTCTCGTCGGAGAAGCCGGCGCGCTTCGTCACGTCGGTGTACTGCAGCCCAAGCTCCTTGATGCGCCCCTCGACCAGCTGGCCCAGCCGGATGAGCCCCTCGTCAGACGTCATAGGGCCGAGAGTACAGCGGCACTCCAATGCACTCCAAGGTTGCCCCACGTCTTCACGACTCCAACACGTCCTGAGTCCCAGGTTCCGTAAGGGCGGCCAGCGCCAGGAGGTCGCCCCAACGTTGACCAATATCGTCGTTCATTGGGTTGACGAACTCCAACGTTGGAGTATCTTGGAGCACATGCTGAGCCTCAAGGTCGACGGCCGACGGGTCCGGCGCCTACGTGAGGGACGCGGCCTGTCCGTCGTCGCCGTCGCGCAGGCCGCCGGCTGCTCCAAGTGGATGATCTACAAGATCGAAAGCGGGCGTCACCAGCCCTCGCCCAAGGTCTACGCAGGGATGAAAGAGGTCCTGCAGGCCGAGGACGTAGAGCTGTCCGCGGACGGGGGTGCGAAGTGAGCGTTACGCGCAACTACTCGATCGACGAGGCGGCGGACATCCTCCGCTGCAAGCCGCGGTTCCTCGAGGACAACCTCGCCCGGCTCCCCCACCAGAAGATCGGCGCGTCAGTCGCATTCGACGACGACGAGCTCGCCGCAATCAAGGACATGCACCGGGTCCGGCCCCGTGCGGCTGCCGAAGGCATCGCCCCTCGGTCGCTCGCCCAGATCCGGCCCAAGGGCGCTCGCATCTCCTGAACTCGCCGACTGACGGCATGAAAACGGGGCCGCCTCAGACCCTGGCCGGTCCGCTGCGACCCCTCGGAATCCCTCACAACTCGAAACGAGGAACCCCGTGGACATCACCCTACCGACGAACCTCCCGAGCGGAGAGCGCCGTACGACGCTCGTCCGTCTCGCCCCCTCCCAGCCGCCGACCATCACGTCCGTGCTCCTCGGCGCGGCCTGCGCCGTGTTCACGAACGGGCTCTACAAGGAGGGCGGTTGCGTCCCGGCCGAGCGTGATCTGCACGTCCCGTTCTCCATGCGCCCCATGAGCGTGGTCGGTGCGATCAAGTACGCGGCCGGCGGCGACCCGCACGCGGAATCGCTCCTCGCGGACAACGTGATCGCTCTCGTGGCCGTCGCCCTGCGGCCGGCGCACCCGTACGGCGACATCATCGCCCTCGAGGAACTCGTCGACGGCTGGGGCAGCGAGCCGGACCTGTCGGGCGACGACGTCGTCACCTTCCTCGAGCGCCTGGCGTCCTCTTCGGAGCGTGCGGCATGAGCGAGCGTCTCTACCCGATCCAGCCGCTGCCGGAGGACGACGCCCGGTTCACCTTCGGTCTGACGCTGGACGTGGCCGCCGTCCTGAAGGCCCGCGGCTACCCGTCCATCACCAACGGCGGGGACTTCCTCGACCTGCAGCAGGCCCTCTACCGCTTCCTGTACGTCGGGGAGAGGGAGTACGAGCTGCCCGTCGAGCCGGACTCCCCGCCCGGGCCGTCCGCCGGTGAGCTCGCGGAGCAGCGGCACCTGGTCGACCCCCTCGACCGGGCGTACGCGGCCCTCGCGCCCCGCAGTGAGCCGGCGGTCAGGCCGCATGTCCCCGCCCTCCGCGAGCTCCTCGCGGGTCAGCGCGCCGCCGCCCCGGACACCCCCAGCACGCAGCCCGGTACTCCCGGCGCCTAGCGCCCCTGGCCGTACGGACCGCGCGACGGCCCGTACGGCCCCAGCACCCAGCACCCCCCTTGTACGAGATGAGGAACCGTTGACCACCCACGTTTCTCAACCCCCCGCCCCCGCCACCCTCTACCTCACCCCCGCCGGAAAGATGTTCCGGCAGGCCGGCCGCAACGAGGCCGGCGAGCAGCTGTTCGTCCTGGACGGCGTCGACCCCGAGGCGTGCCCGCGCTGGGCGCGCGCCACGGAGGCCGACCTCGTCGAGCCCGGCCAGCGCCTCACCCCCGTCCTCGACGGCTCGGCGGAGGCCACCCGATGATCATCATTGGCTTCTGCGCCCTCGCGTGGGTGGTCGGCATCCTCGCCCTGCGCTACGCCCTGACCCGCTCGGCCGCCCGCGACCAGGCCGCCGCCGAGCGGACGGCCCGCCGCGTCCTGCCGGTCACGCATCCGGCCATGCGCCCGACCCGGGACTACTTCAGCCGTGTGCCGCTGCCCCGCCCGAGGGGTGAGCGCCGATGACGTTCCCCCTGGCGCCCGGGCGGCTCGCCGAGATCCGCGACGGCCAGTACGCCTACCGCACCTCCGAGCAGCTCACCCGGGACGTGGCGGACCTCCTGGCCGAGCGCGAGCAGCTGCTCGCCGAGCTGGCACGGGGGAAGGACACCGCACCGCGCGGCGAGTCCACCCCCGGCCCGCGCGCCGAGCTGCGGTTCGCCGTCCACGGCCCGGTGCCGCTCCTCGACCCGGCCGTGCGGGACCTGCCCGCAGACCACTACGGGCGCCGCTTCCGGCAGGTCGGCGGCTGGCTCCCCGACGACTGGTCGGCCGAGGTCCCGCGCGGCACCGAGTACCTCGAGGTCGCCCACGTCCCCGGCCGGGTCATGCCCTGCGAGATCAACGTCCACGTCACCACGACCGCCACCCGCGACGGCTCCCGCTACATGGCCGTCGAGTGGCACCAGGAGCGCCCCTGATGGCCACCCACGCTGACGACTTCTGCACCAACCTCAAGTGCGGCGGGCACCGCGGCGCCTGCGGCTGCCCCGACGACATCCACACCCAGGACCTCATGACCTGCCCGGCCTGCGACGGCAAGTGGTGGCGCCCGTACGGCAGCACGTCGACCCGCTGCCTGCACCCCGCCTGCAGCCAGGACGGCTCCACGGTGTCCACGCCGGCCCGCTACCGGCCCGCCCTCGACGAGAACGGCCAGCCCGTCGACACCGCCGAGCCGGGCGACGAGGACGACTGCCACGCCGAGCTGATCGACGGCTCGTGGACCAACTGCGGCTGCGACGGCTGCGAGGAACGCGAGGCCGAGTACAGCGACCAGTACGAGTACGAGAGCGAGATGTACCGATGACCGATCACTTCCGCGAGGCCGAGCAGCACCTCGAGACCGCGCGTGGGACCAGCAACGAGGCCCGCGTGGCCAAGGCTTGCGGCATGGCGCAGGCTCACGCCGTCCTCGCCCTGGCCACCGCGCTCGCCGGACTCGTCCCGAAGGCCGGCCAGGCCGCCCCGGCCACGGGCCCGATGACTATGTACCGGGCCGCGAACGAGTGGGTGACCCTCGGGCACTACACGACCCGTGAGGCAGCCCGCGCGCACTGCCAGCTTCACGCTCGCGACAAGTACGCCGCGCCCGCCCTGGCCTGGGCTGCCTGCCCGCCCGACGAGCAGGACGAGGCGGCCAAGCAGGACATGGCGAACGTCTTCCTCAGCGACCCGGGCGACGACGTGCCGGAGTCCACCTGGTACGAGGTCACCCCGCTCGCCGTCCTGACCGAGGTCGACAAGGAGGCAGACGAGTGAAGACTGCCCTGCCCCGCAAGCCGATCGATCACGGCTCGCTCCGCGGCTACGCCCAGCACAAGAACCGGGGCATCACGCTGTGCGACGAATGCCGTGCGGAGTTCAACCGCGACCGCGCCGCCAAGCGCGCCGCCCGGAAGGCGGCGACGCCCGCCCAGCAGACGTGGAACAAGGGCCGCGTCGGCGAGCCGACCGTGCCCAAGCCCCCGCCGACCGGCCGGGACTGCACGGTCGCGGGCTGCGGCGAGCTCCTCGAGGTCCCGCAGCCCGCCGCCAGCATGGTGGCCGTCGTGTGGCCCGGGTCGCGGGAGCCCAGCCGCTGGTACTGCGCCGGTGCCTGCGCCGCCTACGGGCGCGCGCTGGCGGAGATCCGGGCGATCGGGGACCGCCGTGGCTGACGCACTCCCCCTCGCCGTCCTCGCCCTGGTCCTCGTCGGCGCGCTGACCGTGGCCGTGATCGTCTGCTGCGCCCTGGTCGCCACGGGGCGGGGGCTCGGCACCCTGCTGCGCCGCACCCCGGCCCCGGCGGCCGCGGCCCCGCCCGGGCCCGTCCGTGACGGCCGGGTGTGGATCGCGTGTCACACCCCGCGCTGCGGCCACCTGGCCACGATCCACCACCCCACCGTCGACGGCCTGTTCCGCTGCGACGCCTGCGGCACCGTACGGCCTCGGCCGTGACCCGCCGCGTACGGCCCCGGCCGTGCGACCACCTCGGCCCGCACGGCCTGCAGCGGGCCCGCCTCTACCCCTGCGGCTGGTGCTGCGACCGCCACACCCCGGCCGCCCGGGCCGGACGCCCCGAGTCGCCGCCCGGCCCGGGCTGGCCCATCCACCGACCCCCCGAACCCGAACCCGACACCGACACCCAGGAGCTCACCCGTGGCTGACCACACGCCCACCGAGACCACCACCGACGCCACCGCCGACGAGGACGAGGAGCGCATGCCGTGCGGTGAGTCCAGCTGCTACTGCACCGGCACCAGCTCCGAGCACGCCGACTGCGCCTGCGGATGCGACTGCCCCCGCTGCTGGGACTGCCTGCAGAAGGCCGACAACTGCGACTGCTGACCCCGCCCCCCACCGACCCCTGAACGGACAGGAGCAGCCCCCGTCATGAGCATCCCGACCCCGGGCGACGTCGCCCGTATCCACCTCTCCCGCAGCCTGATCGCCCCCGCCCCGCACGACCCGGCCACCGACGAGCCCTACCGGGCCCTGTGGGAGCGCGGCGTCATCGGCTCGCAGCTGCACCGCAACGCCAAGCTCGTCGGCCTCACCCTGGCCTCGCACGCCGACTGGGCCACCGGCCACATCCTCGACGACCAGCAGCCGCGCCTGGCCGGCCTGGTCACCGAGGCCGCCCTGAACCAGGGCCAGACCCTCGTGTCACTGAAGGCCCTCGAGTCCCGCGGCTGGATCCGGCGCACCACCCGGCGTGAGCGCTGGGACACGGCCGCGGTGGAGCTCACGATCCCCGGCGCGCTCATGCCCCGCCTGATCAAGACCCGCCCGGCCCGACCGGCCTGAGGCCCCTGTCGGCAGCCCAGGGGCCCGGACGGATTCCTGGGCTGCCGTACGAACCCGAACCGGCCCCACTCCGGGCCCCATCTCCACCGAACAGAGAGGCACCCCGTGGACGACGAGCAGCGCCCGCAACCGGGCAGCAGCGTGCCTCACGCCTACGGCAACGCGCTCGCACGCCGCTGGGCCCCCGAACTCCCCCGCCCCCTGGTCGGCGGCTTCCTCACCCTCCTCTACGCCCTGCGCGCCATGGCCTCGGCCGACGGACGGCTGCGCTACGAACGCGACGGGAAGGCCATCACGATCGCCCAGATCGCCAAGGCCTGCCGCAGCGAACAGAAGGACGTCCGCGACTACCTCGAGGCCGCGATCGCCGCCGGCGTCGTCGCCATCGTCGACGACGGCCACGGCACCGGCGGCAATCGCGGACGGGCCGTCATGTACGCCATCGTCCTGTGCCCGTCCCCCGACTGGAACGCCGCCGCCGGGAAGGTCTGGGTGGCCGCTCAGCTGAAGAAGGAGCAGCGCGCCGCCAAGGCTGCACGCAAGGCCGCCCGCGAGGCCGCCGCCACCGCCCAGACCTCGGGGGACTGTCCCCCCACCCCTGACCCCGGAACCTCGGGGGACAGTCCCCCGACCCCGGGCGCGGGGACCTCGGGGGACAGTCCCCCGAGGGGGGTCGGGGGACAGTCCCCCCTCGACCTCGGGGGACAGTCCCCCGACCACCCAGGTATTACCCATGTACTACCCCATGAGGTGGCTGATGTAGGACCTCAGCCTGAGGACGCGCGCACGCACGCGTCGGGACAGTGGCCGGACACCGCCACCCCGGCCACGGCGCCGCCGCCACCCCGGCTCGTTCCGCCGCAGTCCGGCGGCCGCCCGCCCGGCACGGCCAAGGCCAGAACGAAAAGCGGCACCTGCCAGGGGCAGCGGGCGCTCCTGCTGTCGGTCCAGACCCCGCCGACCGTGGACGAGGTCCAGGCGCAGCGGGCGGACGAGGCGCAGCAGCCCGTCCAGGCGGCCCGGGCCCGGTCTGAGCCCACCGACGACGACATCCGCCACGCCATCCACACCCTCGGCTCGGGCGCCGCCATGACCCTCTACGGCCCGAACCGCGTCTGGCCCGTCCTCGCCCGCCTGGGCGACCCCAACAGCCCCCGCACCGGCACCTGAGAGGAGCCACCCTGTGCCCAGCGACCACGACGTCAGCAGCTGCTCCGGCTGCGGCGGACGGATCCGGTGGACCGTCACCGCCACCGGCCGCCGCCAGGCCGTCAACGCCGACCCCGACGAGGCCGGCAACCTCGCCGTCTACGCCGACGGCACCGGCCGGCTCCGCTCACGCGGCCTGACCACCGAACGCCCCGCTCTGGAACACCTCGAGTGGCGCGCCATGCCCCACGCCGCCACCTGCACCCGCCCCGTCCCCCGCCGCCAGGCGCAGACCCGGCAGCGCGCCGGCGTGCGGGCCGCACGCTGGCAGGGGTGGCAGCGGTGAGGCCCGCCGCCCCACCCGCGCCCGAGGTGGTCGCTGACCAACTCCTCGCCACCCGCGCCACGAACGGCAGCCGGCTGACCCGGGCGGAGGCCGCCGACCTCGTCCAGGCCACCTACGACGCCCTCTCCCAGGCCGGGTGGCGGCTCACCCGCTGCCCGCGGCACGCAGGCGCGCTCCTGTGGGACTACGACCTGCCGATCCTGGCCGGCCTCGCCCGCGGCAGGAGCCTCGGCGAGATCGCCACCGACACCCTCACCCCGTACGCCACCGTCAAGAACCGCGTCGAGGCCCTCAAGACGCGCATCGGTGCCCGGAGTGCCGCCCACGCGGTCGCGGTCGCCTACCGGGCCGGGTGGATGGCGAGCCTTCCGCCCGAGCCCCGTACGACCGTGCGTCTCTCCCCCCGCCAGCACGCCATCCTCACGCTCCTGGCGGACGGTCTGAGCGACCAGCAGATCGCCTCACAGCTCGGCATCAGCACCAACACGCTCCGAACCCACATCCGCCGCCTCTACACCGCCCTCGGCGTCAGCCGCTCCGACGCCTTCGGCCCCTGCCGCCCCCAGGCCGTCGCCATCGGCTACCAGCAGCGTCTGCTCCCGCTCGTCGGCGAGCAGCAGACCGCCGCCTGAACACCCCCGCCGCCACCAGCCGCTCACCCACCCGACCCCAGGAGGCACGCCCATGGACACCGACGAACAGATCCGCCTGGCCAACGACGCCCTGCGCGCCGCGATCAACCACAACTCCGACCACGCCCTCGACTGCCTCGAAGCACTCGGCGCAGACGGCGACCCGTCCCCGCTCTTCGACGCCTGCAGCATCTTCGCCGCGGCCGGCACCCAGGCCCTGCACATCCTCCACGGCGGCCACCGCCCCAGTCACTGCGGCGGGTTCTGGGCCATCCAGGAGGCCGTGCCCGGCTCGCTCGCCGAGCACCCCCACAACGCGTTCGCCGTCCGGTTCGTCGCCGCCTACGCCAACGAGGACCCCGACAGCGCCCAAGCCCTGTTCCTGGCCGCCCTCGACGCCGGCCAGGCCGACTTCAGCAACTCCGTCGTCACGCTCCTCGCCTACACCGCCCACCTGCACCGCCAGGTCTGCCCCGAGACGCACTGACCGCCGTGGACACCGCCATCTACACCGTCCTCGTCGTCCTCATCGCCTCCGTCCCCTTCGGATTCAGCCACTGGCCCGTCCCCTGGAGAAAGCCATGCCCCAGCCCTCCGGTCCCCTCGTCGTACCGCCCGGTGAAGAGGTGTACGACAGCCAGTTCGGCATCTACTGCCACACCTGCAGCACCACCGCCCTCGCGGTCTACATCGTCCACACCGGCATGACCGAGCTGGAGCGCCAGGGCGTCGCCCGCAGGGACCTCAACGACAACGCCGGATGGGATTGCGGCACGGCCGGCGACTACTGCCCCGCTTGCAGGAAGCCCCCGGTCGCCGTAAGGCCGGCCGCGCCCGTACCGCCGCCCACGGCCGAGCAGCCGCCCAAGGGCCCGCGCTGCGGCAACAACCCACACGCCCGACTCACACCCGGCGACCGGCTCACCGTCGCCTGGTTCAAGGCCTACCTCAAGGCCCGAAGGGACGCCCGATGAGGCCCGCCTGCCTCGACGACCCCGACGCCCCCTGCGCCTGGGACGACGACTCCAACACCTGCCCCTGTATGGACTCCGAACCCGAACACCGCCCCATCGACATAGTCCCCCGTGGGAGAACTCCTGTGACCCAGCCGCGCCCCGCCGAGCACTGCGGCCACCAGCCCGATCCCGTCATCGGCCGGCCGACCGAGTGCGTCCTGCGCCCCGGGCACTCCGGCAGCCACGCGGACCACACCGGGATGCGCTGGTGGCTGGCCACCCAGCCCGCGCCCCAGGAACCCACCGCCGCCGAGGCCGCCCTCGCCACCCTCCACCAGGGCGAGGAGCCGCACACGGACGAGTGCACTGTCCCGACGCCCGGGCAGTGGATCTGGTCCTGGAACCGCGCCACCCCTCACCAGCGGCTCGAGGCAGCCGCCCAGTTCCTCCACAACGCCACCGCCGCAGAAGCGTGCTTCTTCGGCGCCCACACCCACCAGATCGAACGCCTGCAGCAGCGCGTGACAGACACCGAAGCCCTGCACACCCAGGCCACGGCCGACTTCGGGCGCGTCGTCGACAGGCTCGACGCCGCCCGCGCCGTGGCACACGAGTGGCACGCCTACTTCGGCGAGCAGGGCGACGCCCCGGCCGCCCACGCCCTCGCCCTGGTTCTCAGCGCCCTCGCCACTGGAGAGACCCCGTGACCTTCGAGTACCGCGACCACTACGGCCGCCGCCTCATCCTCGGCCCTGGATCCGACCTCGACGACAACCCGGTCGTCGAGTTCTGGTCCCACGGCGAGTACGGCGTCAGCATCCCCGTCCGCGTCCCGCTGGACCTCCTCGAGGAGGTGATCGCCGGGGCTCGGGACGCCAGACGCCAAGCCGCCGGACAGGAGGCCGCCGCGTGCGGCCTCGCGCACTACGCCGACCCCGAGACCGTCTGCACCGAGCCCACCAGCCACGACGGCCCCCACGCCGGCCCGTACCTCGTCGACGGGAAGCAAGCCGGCGGCGCGGCATGGGACCAGCCCGGCGCCGACCCGACCACCGACGACGAGTTGCGGTTCCTCGGCAGCCTGCGCGGCGCCATGCACAAGAGCGCCGAGGAGGCCGTCGCGGCCATCCTCGCCCGCCGCGCCGAACGCCAGGAGCACGCCCCCGCAGCCCCGTTCCCGCGCGGCTTCCGCCTCCACGTGCGCCACGGCCAGGTCCTCGACGGCGCCCTGCTCCCCTCCGGCCGCTGCCTGGTCGTCGACGACCCCGAGGACGGCCTGATCACCGCCGCACCGTCGATCGAGGACCTGCTCCGCGGCTACCCCGACTCCCGTATCGAATGGCCACCCGACACCAGGGATGCCACATGAGCCACCGCTGCCCGCCGAACTGCCACCGCTGCCCCGACCTCGACGACGACGTCCTGCCCGCGTGCATGGGCACCGCCGCCAACCAGGGCTCCCCCGAGACCGCCCGGCTCCTCACCTGGTGCACCTGCTCCGCCAACCGCTCGCTGCCCGCCGAGGACAACCTCGCGGCACGCATCGCCGCACTCGAAACACGCATCACCGAACTGGAGGCACGGCTGTGACCGCCTGCCTGATCTGCCACCACGACCCCGGTGCACCACCCCGCACCGTCTGCCCCGGCTGCGAAACCCGCCTGCGCGCCCTGCTCCGCGAGATCGACGCCCAACGCCCGCTCCTGGCCGCCTCGCTGCGCCTCGACACCGCCCCCGCCGACGGCCGCCCCGGCGGAGGGCGCGCCCACTCGCCCCTGCCCGTCCGCGGCGACGTCCTCACGCTCCTCGGCGCCGGCACCCTCGCCACCGTCACCGGCCACCCCGGCGACCAGTCCGGACCCGTCCCGCTCGACACCCTCCTCGCCGGATGGGCCCACGCCATCGCCACCGAGATCACCGGACGCGAGGACGTGCGGGCGTTCCGCCGCCGCGGCTCGACCTGGTCGGCCTGGCTCACCGCCTACCTGCCTCACATCGTCACCTCACCCGGCGCCGGCGCCCTGCACGACGAGCTGACCGACGTCGTATACCGCATCCGCGCCATCACCCGCACCGAGCCCCGCCGGCACTCCCAGACGGCCCCCTGCCCCCACTGCGAGGCCTTCGCTCTGGTCGCCACCGACTGGCAGCCGGACATCCACTGCGAGGCCTGCGGACTGCTCCTCACACCCAGTCAGTACGACGACCACGCCCGCGCGACACTCCCGCGACTCGTCCGGCTCGGCATCCTCATGGCCGCCGCCCCGTACCTCGGTACCGAGACACAGGGCGCCGCCGCATGAGACAGCCGCGACAGCCGCGCTTCACCTGGACACCCGAACTCAGCGCCAGAGCCCGTCAGCTCCGCGACAGCGGCGCATCCCTGCGCGACATCGGCGCCGAGCTCGGCGCAGGCAAGGACGCCGTACGACGACACCTCGCGACACTGCCGCAGCCCCCTGAGCAGCCCCAACAGCCCGTGTCGCGCACGCTGCAGGACCGTGTCGCACGCCTGCAGACGCCTGTCGCGCGACGCAACGAGCAGGCGTTCGCGGCCATGGAGCAGCTGCGCGACACTGTCGCGCTCGTCGTCGCCGAACGCATCCCGTACCTGATCGTCGGCGAGACACGCGCGCGACAGCTGGAAGCCGAACTGCGACAACGCGCCACCGAGCTCCTGGTCGTGGCCGACAGCTTCCGCGACCTCTACCCCAACCCGGATCCAGCCCCCGAAACCCAACCCGCTGGACAAGATCGTCACTTAGCGCCACACTGATGCCAGCAGCACACGTGTGCCCACAGACACTCGACGGCCCCCGCCACACATCAGCGGGGGCCGTCGCCGTTCCCACCCCACAGCCCCGCAGGGGCGCCCCGCTCTGACGCGCGCCTGGTAGGGAGCCCAATACCGGCGTAAGTCCTATCGCGATGCGTTACGACACCGGCGCCCCTGCGGCCCCACACCCATCGGGAGGTGAACCGTGGCCACCCTCTACACCGCCACCCAGGCCGCCGAACACGCCACCGCCTGGCGCCGCCTCATGTCCGGGGGCGCGGCCGCCGTCACCCCCGCCACCATCCGCTCCTGGGCCGCCCGCGGCCACCTCACCCCCGCGGGCCTCGACGACCGCGACCGGCCCCTCTACGCACACGCTGACGTCGCCCGCGCCGAAGCCGCCACCCGCGCCCGCGCCCTACGCCTCGTCGGCATCCCCGAGACTCCGCCGTCCGGCGATGGGGCACAGAGCCTCCTCCGGGCCACGCCCCGGTGAGCGCGCAGCGTCCGGACGGCGGACCACACCACCAGGAGGCCAACGTGCCCGACGCCCATATCGTCCAACTCCCTACCGTCCCGGACGTCGTCCCCCGGGCCGCGCTACGCACCATCTGCGACGCGCTCGGCCTGCCTCCCGACGACGTGCGGTCCCTGGACATCAGCCCGGACAGCGTCATGGTCTCCCTGCACGCACGCGACGAGCAGGGCCACAAGCTCGCCGCAGGAGACGACGCCGTCGTCATCACCGTGTCCATCCCCGTGCGGTGAGCGGTGCTCTCCCTGACATTCCCCGCGCACCCTGAGCCGTCAGAGCCTCGCCACAACGACTACGCCACCACCGAGGCGTACGAGCACGCCTGGTACACCTGGCGCGCCCAGCGCCGTGACGGCCGCCTCAACAGCGAGGAACTGGCGGCTCAGTTCGTCGTCATCGAGGACCACATACGCGCGATCTGCAGGAGGCACTGATGGTCACCACCCTTGGCCGCGCCCCCGGCATCCCCCGATGGGTCGGAGCCCGCACCCACCTCACGTGGCCCGGCTACGCCACGACGTACACCGAGGCCCCGGACGGCACGCTGAACGTCAACCTCGTCGTGCACGTCCCGCGCATCCGTGGCGCCCTCTACGGCCTCTGGGTGCTCCTCACGCGCAGGACGCTCTGAGATGCCCAGCCGAGCGCCACGACGCTGCACGACACCTGGCTGCGGCGCGATGGCCACCCCCCCTGCCTCGAAGTGCGCCGCTCACGACAAGCGCCGGCCCCGGCCTTCCGCCTCGGCGCAGGGCTACGGGCGCGAGCACGAGCAGCGGTTCCGCGCCGGGGTGCTGCAGCGCGACCCGGTGTGCGTCGTGTGCAGGAAGGCTGCGAGCAGCCAGGCGGACCACTGGCCGCTGTCGAAGCGCGAGCTCGCCGAGCGCGGCCTGGACGAGCATGACCCCCGTCGAGGCCGCGGCCTGTGCGCGCCGTGCCACTCCCGCGAGACGGCGAAGCACCAGCCCGGAGGCTGGAACGCCGGCCCTCGCTACTGATCGTCACGGGGGAGGGGGCCTCAGATCCCTGGCCCGGGGACCCGCGGAACGCGGGGGGGAGCCCAGAGACGTCCCGACAGGTTTCGGGATCCGCCGTACCGGGCCGCCCATCCGTAACAGAACGTCACAGGAGGTAGCCATGGGGAGGCGAGGACCGGCGCCGAAGCCCACCGTGCTGCGGGTACTGCACGGGGACCGGAAGGACCGGATCAACACCGAGGAGCCGCAGCCCGCCGAGGGCGACATCGCCCCGCCGGCCTGGCTCCGCGAGGACGCCGTCGAGGTGTGGGACACGCTCGCCGACCAGCTGATCACCACCGGCGTGCTGACCTTGTGGGACGTCGAGGCGTTCGCCAACTGGTGCGACGCCGTGGCCAGGAGGAGAGAGGCCGCCGAACACGTCGCCGCCGAGGGCTCCGTCGTCGAGCACCCGGTGTTCAACAAGAACGGCGACATCAGCGGCCACCGCATGGGCAAGAACGCGTGGCTCCTGGCGCTCGACGCCGCCGACGCGCAGGTGCAGCGGTACGGCGCCCGGTTCGGCCTGACCCCGAGCGACCGCGCGCAGCTGCACATCGGCGGCCAGGAGAAGCCCGGCGGAGCGGAGCGCCTGCTGTCCTGACCGAAGCGAGGGGGTGCCATGACCGCCGGGACTACCACCCGCCCGGCCCGTAGCAAGGCAGCCACCCGGCCTCGCGGCCGCCCCCGGGCGGTGACGTACAACCACCACAAGCGGTGGCGGCCGGCCTCGCGGCGGGGCGACGTCTGCGGGTACACCCTCGACGGCAAGACGTGCGAGCGGCGCGGCGCGCACTACTGCGAGCCGCGTGCCGACCGCGTGGTCGCGTTCTTCGCCGAGCTGCTGCGCCATCCGGCCGGCGCCCTGGCCAACACGCGGTTCGTGTTGGCGCCGTGGCAGGAACACGAGATCATCCGGCCCCTGTTCGGCGAGGTCCTGTGGTCCGAGCAGTGGGGCCGGTACGTCCGCCGGTACTCGCGCGCCACGATCGTCATGGCCCGCAAGAACGGCAAGAGTGCGCTCCTGTCCGGGATCGCGCTGTACATGCTGTGCGCGGACAGCGAGGAGTCCGCCGAGGTCTACGGCGCGGCCGCCACGATCAAGCAGGCCGGCAAGGTCTTCGAGCCGTGCAAGAAGATGATGCTCAAGAGCCCGCTGCTCGCGCAGCGGCTGGAGCACATCAAGGCCGCCCGTCGGATCATCGACGAGCAGACCAGCAGCCATTACGAGATCATCACCGCCGACGCCGACAACCAGCTCGGCCACAGCCCGCATTGTTTCATCCTCGACGAGGTCCTCTCCCAGCCCGACGACAGCCTGTGGCAGGCGATGCGTACGGGCACCGGTGCCCGCACGCAGCCGCTGATGCTGGCGATCACCACCGAGACGTCTCAGCAGTACTCCTTCGGCGCCGAGTTCATCGACGAGGCCGACCGCGTCCTCGAGGACCCGGCCCGCGCGCCGCACCACTTCGCGTTCGTGCGCAAGACCCCGCGCACGCCCGACGAGCTGGAGCGGCTGCACCGCCTCTTCCCCGGCCGCCCCGACCTGCCGGTCTCCCTGGACTGGACGGACGAGGCGAACTGGCGGTGGGCGAACCCCGCGTTGGGCACGTTCCTGTCGATCCAGTCCCTGCGGGAAGACGCCGCCGAGGCGCTCGGGGACCGCAAGGCGCTGAACGCGTTCCTGCAGTTCCGGCTCAACCAGCGCGTCTCGGAGGTGTCGCGCTGGATCGCGATGGACCTGTGGGACATGAACACCGGCGAGGTCGCCCCCAGCCCCGGCTGGATCGCCGGCCGCCTGGAAGGGCAGCGGTGCTGGGGCGGCCTGGACCTCTCCTCGAAGCTGGACCTCACCGCCTGGTGCCTGTACTTCCCGACCGGGGAGATCGTGTGGCGGTTCTGGGCCCCGCAGTCCATCGCCCCGCTGCTCGACAAGTTCACCGACGGGAAGTTCAGCGAGTGGGCCGACGAGGGCTGGGTCACACTCACCGACGGCGACACCATC
The DNA here is from genome assembly GCF_042668715.1 of Streptomyces sp. NPDC057271. Taxonomy (NCBI): domain Bacteria; kingdom Bacillati; phylum Actinomycetota; class Actinomycetes; order Kitasatosporales; family Streptomycetaceae; genus Streptomyces; species Streptomyces sp. NPDC057271. The sequence goes on along the minus strand of NZ_JBHUYJ010000075.1, from coordinate 22,718 downwards.
GACTACGACACGATCTACGACGACATCGAGACCGACCACAACCTGTACAAGATCATCGACGCCACGTACGACAAGTGGTGCGGTGAACCGGTCCGGCAGGCGATCACCAAGCGGACCCGTCTGCGGATGGTCGAGTCGGACACGACGTTCACGCGGATGACGCCGCCGATGAACGAGTTCATGCGCGGCCTCAAGGCCCGCGAGTACGTGCACTTCGGGAACCCCGTCGCCCGGTGGATGGCCGACAACCTCGAATGCAAGTCGCCCCGGGACGACCCCGACCGCGTCCGCCCGGTCAAGCCCTCGCGCGACAAGACCGGCAAGCGCATCGACGGCATGCCCGCCGCGTTCTTCGCCATCGACGGAGGCCTGCGAGGCCTGCCCACCCCGTCCATCTACGAATCCCAGGGCATGGCCCTCTGACCCCGAAGGAGGCCGCCGTGGACCCGTGGGACGTCCTCGCCCTGCTCGGCATCGTGCTGCTCGGTACAGGCCTCGGCCTGCTCGCCCCTTGGCTCGGCCTCGCGGCGGCCGGCCTCGCGCTCCTGGTCCTCGGCGTCGCCGGCGCACTCAGCTCCGAACGCGCCGCCCGGGCCGAGCAGCGGAAGGGGGCCTGACCGTGGGATTCCTGCGCAGCGCCCTGTCCGGGCTGGCCACCCCGGAGAAGTGGGTCGAGGACTGGATGCGGGGCGGGTCGGTCAACTCGGCCGGCATCCGCGTCGACCAGGACACCGCGCTCACCTACAGCCCGTTCTTCGCCGGCGTGCGCGTGCTCTCCGAGGACCTGGCCGGACTGCCGCTGTTCCTGTACGAGCGGCTCAAGCCGCGGGGCAAGCAGCGCGCCACCAGCCACCCGCTGTACGCCCTGCTGCACGACCAGCCCAACGACATGATGTCGGCCGCGTGGCTGAAGGAAGTCCTGACCAGTCACGCCCTCACGTGGGGCAACGGAGTCGCCCACGTCGTCAGCAACCAGCGCACGGGGGTGATCGAGGAGATCTGGCCGCTGCGCCCGGACCGGCTCACGATCGGCGTGAAGCGCACCGGGGCCGGACGGTTCGAGCGGCGCTACCGGTACGACGACGACGTCAACGGCATCCACACCGTCCTGCTGCCTCACGAGGTCCTGCACATCGCCGGCCTCGGATTCGACGGCGTGCAGGGCTACAGCGTCGTCGACCTCGCCGCCAACGCCATCGGCCTCGGTCTTGCCACCGAGCACCACGGCGCCAAGGTCTTCTCCAACGGCGCCGCCCCCGGCGGCGCCCTGTCCCACCCGGGCAACCTCTCCCCCGAGGCGAGGCGCCGGATGGCGGACGACTGGGAGAACATCCACAAGGGCATCGACCGTGCGCACCGCGTCGCGATCCTCGAGGAGGGCGTGACCTTCCAACAGGTCGGCGTGCCCAACGACAGCGCTCAGTTCCTCGAGACGCGCAAGCTGCAGGTCACCGAGATGGCGCGGTGGCTGCGGCTGCCGCCTCACAAGGTCGGCGACCTGGACCGGGCGACGTTCTCCAACATCGAGCAGCAGCAGCTCGACTACGTGAGCAGCGCGCTGAACGTGTGGCTGGTCCGGTGGGAGCAGGCCATCCTCACGCAACTGCTCCTTCCCGATGAGCGGGAGCGGCACTACGCGGAGTTCCTCGTCGACTCCCTGCTCCGCGGCGACACCGCCGCCCGCTACGCCGCCTACGCGGTGGGCCGCCAGTGGGGCTGGCTCTCGGCGAACGACGTCCGCGACCGGGAGAACATGAACCCGATCGAGGGCGGGGACGCCTACCTGATCCCGCTCAACATGGTGCCCGCCGGCCGGACGGCCCCCGAACTGCAGACCGCGGCTGCCGCGCGGGCCGAGCGATGGGCGCGCCTGATGGCCGGCCGGGCGGTGGTGCGCGAGACCCTCGCCGAACGGTGGGGCGCCAAGATCGAGGCCTCCGACCAGGAGATAGCGGACCTCGAGGCCAAGGAGGTCGGCGCCCTCATCGAGGAGCACCTCACGCCCGGGCGGGGACGGCGCTCGCTGGCCGCGTTCCTGGCCGCGCTGCGCGTCCTGTACGGCGATGACGGGCCGATCATGGAGCGGCTCGCCGAGCTGTGGGTCCCGCTCATGACTGCGTTCGCCGACGACATCGCCGTGCAGGCCGCCGAGGAGGTGGCGTACGAGGACGACGTGGACCTGTCCGTGTGGGCCCAGGCCTACGCCCTGTCGCACGCCGCGTATCAGGTGTCGTCCTCCTACGGCCAGCTGCGCAACGTCGTCGACACGACCGAGGGCACCCCTGAGGACATCGCCTCGGCGGTCGTCGACCGGCTGACCAAGTGGCAGGAAGAACGCCCGGCGCAGACCGCGCGGTGGGAGTCCTCGCAGCTTCCGAACGCCGCGGCCCGCGAGACGTGGAAAGAGGCCGGCGTCACCAAGGTGCAGTGGGTGGCGCGGGGGTCCGAGAACTGCCCGTACTGCCAGAAGCTCGACGGCGCCGTGCGGGAGATCGAGACACCGTTCGTCGCCAAGGGCGACGAGGTCGAGGGCGAGACGGACGGCGAGAAGCTCGTCGCCAAGCGCAACACCTTCCACCCCCCGGTACACCCGGGCTGCAACTGCGAGGTGATCCCCGTTGTCGAGTGACCGGCGCATCAAGGAAGGCACTTGCAGCAACTGCGGCGGCGCTGCCGAGCGCGGCCCGTCCGGCGCCTGGTGGCACACCGCAGGCCCGTGCCCGAGCCGCGAGCCGCTTCGTACCGCGACGTTCCAGCCGCGCCAGCAGGACACCCCGCCGCGTGACCGGCAGACCCGAGAACCCAGGAGGAACCGATGAAGGAGCGGCGCTACGTGCGCGGCTACGTCGAGCGCGCGGACGGCGACGAGGCGGACAAGCCGCTGTCGATCATCGCCGCGACCGAGGGCCGCAAGGGCGACGGACTGAACCTGACGATGAAGGGTGCCGACCTCGGACGGTTCGAGGCCAACCCCGTCGTCGGCTACGGGCACAGCTACTGGGGCCGCGACGGCCTGCCGATCGGCCGCTCCGAGCGGACGTGGATCGACGGCGACAAGCTGCGCATGGACCTGCTCTTCGACCAGGAGGACGAGTTCGCCGTCAAGGTCGAGCGGAAGTACCGCGGCGGGTTCCTGAACGCGTTCTCCATCGGCTTCGACGTCTGGAACATCGACGACGCCGGAGTGCCCGAGGGCTGGGAGCTGTTCGAGGTCTCCGCCGTCCCCCTGCCCATGGACCCGAACGCGATCGTCGAGTCCGGGCGCAGCGCTCTGGACCTGGTCCGCTGCCTCGACATCCGGCAGACACCCGACGAGAGCGTGCAGGCCCTCCTCGCCCGCCTCGCCGAGCTGGATGCCGCCGGCGTCCGGGCGGGCGCGGTGCTGTCCAAGAAGAACAAGCAGATCGTCACCAACGCGCGTGACGCGCTCACCGAACTCCTCGACGCGGCCGGCGGCACGGACGAGGACGACGAACGCCAGGCCCCGGCCCCGCTCGTCGACGCCGCGCGCCTGGCGCGCCTCGCCGGACTCTGACCCCCTCGCGCCGCGCAGCCGCGCGGGGCACACCACACCCCAGAACCAGAAGGAGAACCCCGATGCCCAACATTCGGGAGCTGCGCACCAAGCGCACCAAGCTCGGCGCGGACGCCCGGGCGATCATGAAGGAGGCCGAGGACGCGGGCCGCGCCATGACCCCGGAGGAGGAGGTCCGGTTCGACAAGCTCATGGACGAGCGCGACGGCCTGGACCGCACCATCGAGCGGGCCGAGAAGCTCGAGGAAGACGAGCGCGCCGACGGCGAGGACCTCGAGCGCGGCGGCAAGCCGGGCGGGGACGAGGCCATGGGCGCGCTGCGCGCCTACCTCCTGGGCGGGCGCTCCGTCCTGACCGAGCGGCAGGCCCGCGCGCTGAACGCCGGCAACGACCCGGAGGGCGGATTCCTCGTCGCCCCGCAGCAGTTCGTCAAGGACCTGCTCAAGGGCGTCGACGACATGGTGGCGCTGCGGGGACTTGCGACCGTGCACCAGCTCACCCAGGCCGAGAGCCTGGGCGTGCCCACGCTGGACACCGATCTGAACGACGCCGACTGGACGAGCGAGCTCGCCACCGGCCAGCAGGACGACGCTCTGCGGATCGGCAAGCGGGAGCTGCGCCCGCACCCGCTGGCCAAGCGGGTCAAGATCAGCCGCAAGCTGATGCGCGCCGCCGTGATGAATCCCGAGACCCTCGTCCGCGAGCGCATGGCCTACAAGTTCGGCGTCACCGCCGAGAAGGCCTACATGACCGGCGACGGCAACCAGAAGCCGCTCGGCCTGTTCACCGCGCACACCGACGGCATCCCCACCTCGCGGGACGTCGACATCTCCACGTCCGGGACCGGGTTCGTCAACGACACCGGGGGCAACGCGGCGGACGACCTGATCACCGCGAAGTTCACCCTCAAGGGCGCCTACCACCGGCGCGCCTCGTGGCTGTTCCACCGGCTGATGATCGCCTCCGTGCGGAAGCTGAAGGACGGCGACGGCAACTACGTCTGGCGCGCCGGCCTCGCCGACGGCGAGCCGGACAAGATCCTCGACCTGCCGTACATCATGTCGGAGTTCGCACCCTCGACGTTCGGCGACGGCGACTACGTCGGCCTGCTCGGCGACTTCAAGTACTACTGGATCGCCGAGGCCCTGCAGTTCGAGGTGCAGCGCCTCAACGAGCTGTACGCCGAGACCAACCAGGTCGGGTTCATCGGCCGCCAGGAGGCCGACGGCATGCCCGTCCTCGCGGAGGCGTTCGTACGCCTGCAGTCCAACGACGTCGTCGCCTGACCCGCGCCCCGCGCAGGCCCACCCGTAGACAGGAGCAGCACCCATGCGCACCGACATCAAGAACAGCATCGACGTCGTCACCACACTGACACCGGCCGCCCGGACCGCCACGGCGACCGGCACCGCCGTGGACCTGGCGAACTACGACGCGGCCGCCGTCGTCATCACCACCGGCGTGGTCACCGACGCCGCGTTCTCCATCGAGATCGAGGAGTCCGACGCCTCCGGCTCCGGGTACACGGCGGTCGCCGACGCCGACCTGGACGGCACCGAGCCCGCCACCCTCACCGCGGCCACCGTGACCGTGATCGGCTACCACGGCATCAAGCGGTACATCCGCGCCGTGGCGACCGACGCCGGCACGGGCGATGCCTCGTTCGGCGTGAACGTCATTCGCGCCAAGGGCCGCGTCAAGCCCTGACCCTGACCCATCCGAGTCCCGCACGGCCGCCCGGGCCCCGCCGACCACCGGCGGGGCCCGGCCGCGTCCAAGGGGGAGAACACGCAGGAGGACCCATGCGAGTCGAGATGCTGCGGCTGATGGCCAGCCCGAAGTACGGCAACCAGCCCGAGGGCGCCATCGTCGACATGGACGACGCGGAGGCCGCCCGGCGTATCGCCGCCGGCGACTGCCGACCGGTCGACGAGCCCCGCCGGAGGAAGGCCGCCCGGGCCAAGGCCGCCACCGGCGGCACCGAGACGGGCGGCGACGGCCAGGACGGCCCGCCGCCGGTCGAGGAGATGACCGTCGACCAGCTGAAGGCGTTCGCCGCGGGGCAGGAGATCGACCTCGGCGACGCGAAGAAGAAGGCCGAGCTCCTGGCGGTGGTCGTCGCCGAGCTCGAGCGCCGCCGCGACGAGGACGAGGGGGCCGGGGACTGATGGCGTACGCCATCCCGGACGAGCTGCGCCGCCTGCTGCGCATGGAGTCGTTCACCGAGGAGGAGACCGCGACGGCCGAGCTCCTCATCGAACTCGCCCAGGGCGTCATCGAGGACGAGACCGGGCAGCCGCTCGAACAGTCCACGGACACGGTGATCCTGGACGGGCCGACCGAGGACGACGCCCGGTATTCGGGGGGCACCGGGTCGCGGAAGCTGATCCTGCCGCGGTGGCCGGTCACCGCGGTGGAGTCGGTCACCCTCACCGAGGACGGCGAGGAACTCGTCTTCGGGAAGGACGCCGACTACACGTGGTCGGCCGCGGGGATCCTGCACCGCCGGGGAGCGGAATGGCCCACCCACGACCGGGCCGTAGAGGTCGTGTACACGCCCGGGTACGCCCCCGTACCCGCGGGGCCCAAGCGGATCTGTCTGCGGCTCGCGGCGGCCGGCTGGTCCAACCCCGAGCAGCTGTCCTCCGAGACTCTCGGCGACCACTCACGCGCGTGGGCGGCCGAGGCCCTCGGTATGAGCCTGACCCCCGCAGACGTGCGGACGCTGGGAACCTACCGGGCCCGGACATGAGCGTCGGCCGGTGGCTCAACCGGACGCTGGAGGTGTGGCGGGAGGCGTTCACCGACGACGGCTACGGCGGCCAGGAGTCGACCTGGGTACGGCAGAGCGACGTGCGGGGCAAGGTCGACCAGCCGTCCGCGTCGGACCGGATCCTCGCGCAGCAGGCCAGTGCCGAGCACACCCACGACGTGTTCCTCCTGCCCACCGCCGACGTCGAGCGCGGCGACGAACTACGCGGCGGCGGGCAGGTCCTGAAGGTCACGTTCGTCGTCGAACCCTCCAGCACCCGCTACCGCAAGGCCGAGTGCAAGCTGATCCAGCGGCAGGGAGGGTGACATGGCCCGCTCGGGAATGACCGTGCAGATCCTCGGCGCGGACCGGCTGGCCGCCCAGCTCGAGGACCTGGGCGAGGACATCATCACGGCGCTGAAGAAGGCGGTGAAGGAGTCCGCCGAGGCGGTCAAGTCCGACACCCAGCGCGACGTCGCCAAGGACTCCCGCAACCTGCACGACAAGGTCGACATCACGTACAAGGATCACGACCTCACCGCCCTGGTCGGCTGGCACAACGACAGCGAGTACTACGCCAGGTTCCTCGAGTACGGCACCCGCCGGTTCCAGGCACAGCCCGCGCTCCGCCCGGCCCTCGAGGCCGAACGCGGCCGGTACCGCGCGCGGCTCACGGAAGAAGTGAGGAGGGTGCTGAGGTGACGATCCCGCCGCCCGTCTCCCCGATGCTCACGATCCAGGGAGCGATCCGGGCACTGCTCGCCGCCGACAGCGAACTGCAGGCCCTCGGCGTCTCCGTGTACGACTACCTGCCCGAGGATGTCCCGTACCCATTCGTCGTGATCGGCGAGGCGACCGAGGTCCCGGACAACAGCCACGACCGGCACGGCTGGGAGACCGTCCCCACGCTGCACGTGTGGGACCAGTACCGCGGCTACAAACGGGTGCTGCAGATCGGCGGCCGGCTCACCACGCTGCTCGACCACCAGCCGCTCACGGTCGACGGCTACGACCACATCGTCACCCGCTTCGAGTTCGGCCAGCCGCTGACCGACCCGGAACCGCCGGGCGACATCCGGCACCTCATCCAGCGGTACCGCGTCATCACCGCGCAGGCCGTCTGACCCACCCCTCACCCCAACCCCGGACCGAACTGCGGACCGGGGCTCACCCATGTTCGAAGGAGGACCGATGGCAGCCCTGACAGCCACCCTCGTCCCGACCCTCGGCGGTGTCGCGGACCTCGCGGGCGCAGCCGTGGCCGCCGCCGGTGGCGGGGACACCGCACCCGTAGGCCCGGATCACTTCCTGGCCGTTTTCAACGGCGACGCCAGCCCGCACACCGCCACCATCGCCACACCCGGCACGGTCGACGGCCACGCGATCGCGGACGCCACGCTCGTGGTGGCCGCCGGTGACGTCGGGATCATCCCGCTGACCAACCTCTTCCGCGGCGCCACCGGGCGCGCCGCGATCACCTACGACGGAGTCACGTCCGTGACCGTCGCCGTTCTCAAGCTGGGAGTCTGATCGTGGCAGGTAAGGACGCATTCGGCACGCAGTTCCTGCGGGACACCACGGGGTCCGGCAGCTTCGCCGTGGTCGCCAACGTGACCGACATCAGCGGCCCGTCACGGTCGCGTGAGGCCATCGAGGTCACCGCCCACGACTCCCCGAACAAGTACCGCGAGTTCATCAAGGGGCTGAAGGACGGCGGCGAGGTCGAGATCACGATCAACTACAACCCCGGCAACTCCACACACTCGGCTCTCGACGCCGACTTCGAGGAGGACGACCTGCGCGACTACCAGGTGATCATCCTGCCGGGCGATCCGGACGAGCACACCTGGGAGTTCTCCGCGCTGATCACCAACCTCGGGGAGGAGTACCCCACCGAGAACAAGATGGAGCGCACCGCCACGTTCAAGATCAGCGGCATGCCCACCCTCACCCCGACCGGCTGACAGGAGCACCATCCACCATGGCATCGCTGAAGGACCAGATCCGCGCCGCGCAGGACATCAAGCACCAGGACGACGTGGAGATCCCCGAGTGGGTACCCGGCGCCCGCTTCCGGGTGTGCGGCCTGCCGTCCGGCGACTGGGAGGCCTACCAGAACAGCCTGACGAAGATGACCCGCCGGGATGAGGCGACCGGCATCGAGATGAGCCTGCGTTCCCGCAAGGCCGAGATCGTCGCCAAGGCCCTGCGCGACCAGGAGACCGGCGAGCTCGTCTTCACCGACCTGCGCGAGGGCATCTCGATCCTCAGCAAGAGGTCTGCCGGAATCGTCAACGGGCTGTTCGAGCTGGTCCGGCATCTGTCCGGCGACGGCAAGGACTTCACCCAGAAGGTGAAGGACGCCGAGGCGGATTTCGACGACGGCCAGAGCTGAGACTCCTCTACGACCTGGCCGCCGCCTTCCGCCTTCCGCCGGGCGAAGTGCTGGAGCGGTTCTCCGAGGAGGAGATGATCCGGCTGATCGCGTACCAGAACCTCTACGGACCGATCGGCCCCACCCGGTTCGACCTGCTGTTCGCCCGGCTCGGCATGGACGTCGCCGCCCCGCACATGAAGAAGGGCCAACGGCCCCGCCTGAAGGACCACCTGGTCCAGTGGAATCGCGCCGCCCGCCCCCGCAGGAGCGGCCGCGAACTCCTGTCCGTCGTCAAGGGCCTCCAGGCCACATTCACCAAGTCCGGCAGACAGGAAGGGCGTAACCGATGACCATCCTCGACGAGCTCCTGGTCCGTATCGGCATGGACTCCTCCGGCGTCGACCAGGGCGTCGAGGAGACCACCAACCGGCTCGACGGCCTCGCCGCTCCGGCCGCCGCCGCGGGCCTGGCCGCCGGAGCGGTGTTCGCCGCGGGGATCGCGGCGGCCATGGACATCGCCGAGGCGCAGCACCAGCTGCAGAACTCGCTGAACCTGACTGAGGCGGAGGCCGAGCGTGCCGGCGGCATCGCGGGCGACGTCTTCAGCTCCGGGTTCGGCGAGTCCCTCAGCGACGTGTCCACCGGCCTCGCGTCCGTCACCAGCGCCATGGGCAAGCTCGGCGACTTCACCGACGCCGAGCTGGAGGACATGACGAAGAAGAGTCTGGCGTTCGCCAAGACCTTCGAGATCGATGTCGCCGACGCGTCCACGGCGGCCGGGCAGCTCATTAACCAGGGCTTGGTGAAGGACGGCACAGAGGCGTTCGACGTCCTCACCCGGGCCGCGCAGACGCTGCCGAAGAGCATGGTGGCCGACCTGCCGGCGATCGTCACGGAGTACGGCCAGCACTTCAAGCGGATCGGCCTGGACGCCTCGACCAGCTTCGGGCTGATGTCGCAGTTCGTGAAGGCGGGCGGCCGCGACATCGACCAGGCCGCCGACGTGCTCCACGAGTTCGCGCGCATCACCTCCGAGGAGACCGACCGCGCCAAGGAGGGCTTCAAGGCCCTCGGCCTGAACGGCACGAAGATGCTGGCCGACATCGGCAAGGGCGGCAAGCCCGCGGCCGACGCGCTGCAGCTCACCCTCGACAAGCTCCGCGGAGTGGAGGACCCCGCGAAGCGCGCGCAGCTCGGCGTCGCACTGTTCGGCGACATGGCCGGCGAGGCGGCCGACGCGCTGCTCGCCATGAACCCGGAGACCGCGAAGGCCGCGTCGGGAATGGACACCGCGGCCGGCGCGTCCAAGAAGCTGACCGACAGCATGCAGGCCTCGCCCGCGCAGCAGATGGACGCAGCGATGCGGACCCTGCAGATGACGCTCGGCGAGGCTCTGCTCCCGGTCGTCAAGGAGGTGTCCCGCTTCATCACCGAGCACAAGGACACCATCAAGGAACTCATCCCGATCGTGCTGATCGTGATCACCACGCTGGGGCTGATGGCGGCCGCGATCTGGATCGTGAACATCGCGATGATGGCCAACCCCATCGGCCTGATCGTGGCCGCGATCATCGCCCTGATCGCGATCATCGTGATCCTCGTCCTGAAGTGGGACTGGGTGAAGGCGCAGCTGCTCGCCTACTGGGAGATGATCAAAGACAACGTCGAACGGGCCTGGGGCGCCATCGCCGACTTCTTCAAGTGGGTGTGGGACAAGATCGTTCAGTGGGTGCGGAACGCGATCCAGAACACCAAGAACGCCATCGACCGATGGAACCCGCTGCCCGCGATCCGGCGCGGCTGGGATGCCGTCTCCAGTTGGTTCCGGACCACGTGGGACAACATCAGCAAGTCGGTGTCCGACGCCATCGGCCGCATCAAGGGCTTCTTCACCAACATGTGGAGCGGCCTCACGAGCGGACTGAAAACCTCGCTCAACGGGGCGATCTGGCTCATCAACAGCGCCATCGGCGGCATCAACACCCTGATCTCCGGCGCGAACCGCATCCCGGGCGTCAGCATCCCCTTCATCCCCTTCATCCCGTACCTGGCCGAGGGCGGTGTCACCACCGGCCCCACCCTCGCGATGATCGGCGAGGGCCGCGAGCAGGAGGCCGTCCTGCCCCTGTCCAAGCTCGAACAGCTCATCGCGATACCGACCGCGATGGCCGCACCCTCCACCGGCAAGGTGCAGCCGGTGCAGGTCCTCATCACCCCGTCGGTCGACTCCGGCGCCTTCCAGGACGCGTTCCAGTACGAGGTGCGCACCAAGGCCGGATCCTCGGTCGCCCGCTACGCAGGAGAGGACGAGTAAGCCATGGTTGCCCTGCCGCCGCCGGATCTGCTGGAGCTGTTCTACGACGGCCAGTGGAACGCCCGCACCGGAGACGTCCGCGCTTCGGCCGGGGTCGCCATGTCGCGCGGGGTGAAGGCCGAGGGAACCAGGGCCGAGCCCTCGTCGGCCGACATGCTGCTGAACAACCGGCACGGCGACTACAGCAGGAGGAACCCGACCTCGGCCCTGTACGACAAGATCGGGCCGAACACGCCGATGCGGTACTCCGTCGACGCCGGACACCCCTACCTGCTGCTGCCCGGCGACACCACCTCGGCGCTCACCACCCCCGACGATGCCGTCCTCGGCGTCACCGACCTGGACCTGCGCATCGAGGTCGCCCTCGACGACTACTCCGTCTCCAAGGAACTCGCCTCCCGGTTCTCCACCACGGGCGACAACCGTGCCTGGTCCTTCCAGCTGCCCACCCTGCGCCCTCAGCTGTCCTGGTACCCCGACGGCACGTTCGCCAGCCAGAAGGTGGCGAACGCCCCCGACCCGCTCCCCGACCTGCCCCGCAAGCGCATCGCGCTGCGGGTCGTCCTCGACGTCGACGACGGCTCCGGCGGACACCTCGTCTCGTTCTACTGGGCCCCCACGATCAACGCCACCGTGTGGAACTCGCTGGGCACCGACTCCGACGGCGCCGGCACCACCACCCTCATCGACGGCACCGCCGGCCTGAGCCTGGGCACCAACACCGGAATCGTCGGCAACGGCGTCAACGGCCGCGTCTACGCCCTGCAGCTCTACGACGCAGCCACCAGCACCCTGAAAGTCGACCTCGACTTCTCCACCGCACAAGCCGGGGACACCTCCTTCACCGACCCCGGCGGCCTGGTGTGGACCGTGGCCGGATCCGCGGCCCTGGCCAACCGGCACATCCGCATGGCGGGCGAAGTCCCCGCCTGGCCCCCGGAACTCGACCCCTCCGGCAGCGACCGCACCGTCCCCATCACCCCGGCCGGGATCACCCGCCGCCTCGGCGCCGGGAAACGGCCCCTGGAGTCCGCCCTGCTGCGCTACATCCGCGCCGCCTCCCCCATCGACTGCTGGCCCCTGACCGACGGACAGCAGTCCACGGCCGCCACCTCCCTCGTCAACGGCGCCGTCATGACCCCGTTCTTCTCCCTCGGCGGCCCCATCACGTGGGCACAGGGCCAGCTGGCCGAGTGGGTGGAGCCGGTCCTGCAGGTCCCGGCGGGAAGTGACGCCACCATGCGCGGCCAGCTGCCCGACAGCATCGCCGCCGCCTCCGGCTGGTCGGCCGAGTTCGTCGTCGCCTCACTCCTGGAGGGCAGCGTCAGCCTCCAGGCCACCGACCGGGGCGCGGCCAGCGACGCGGACAACCGCCTCGCCTGGAACGTCTCCCTGGAGGCCGACACCGATGAGATCTTCGTGGACGTCGCCGCGATCGGCGCGACGAGCTCGTCCGTCTCCGCGCTGGCCACCATCGCCTCCCCCGGCATCTTCGACGACCAGCCACACCACATCCGCCTCACCATCACCCCCCAGCCCGGCTCCGGCAACACCGCGTGGGAGCTGTTCGTCGACGGGACAAGCGTCGACGACGGCACCTACGCCGTCGTCAGCAAAGCCCCCCTCTCGGTGCGTGCCGGCTGGTTCCAGAACGCGGTGACCGGCACCACGCCCAGCATCGGGTTCGTCACCTGCTGGGACTCGACCGGCCCCGACGCCGACGACATGTACGACGCCCTGTTCGGCTTCCAGGGCGAACGCGCCGGCGACCGGTTCCTGCGCCTGTGCGCCGAGCAGGGCGTCCCGGCCGTCCTGCACGGCGACACCGCCGACACCACCGCGCTCGGCGTGCAGCAGCTGGAAACCTTCCTCGACGCGCTCGCCTCCATCGCCCGGGCCGACCACGGCTACGCCCTGGAGCAGCGCGACGAGGCCGCCCTGCTCTACCGGACCCGCACCACGCTGTACAACCAGGACCCGGCCCTCACCCTGGACTACTCGACCGGAGTGATCTCCGCGCCGTTCAAGCCGCTGGACGACGACCTGCGCGCCGAGAACGACGTCATCGTCCAGCGCGAGGGCGGCACGTTCGGGCGGGCGTCACGCGAGACGATCGCCGAGGGCCCCAAGTCGGTGGAGGCCATCGGCCGGTACGACGTATCCCACGACCTCTCCCTCGCCGCCGACTCCCAGGCGCTGCAGCACGCCGGCTGGCTGCTGCACCTGGGGACCGCCGACGGCCTGCGCTACACGCAGATCACTCTCAATCTCGGCAACCCGCGCGTGCAGGCGCTGGCGCGGGACATCTACCTCGCCGACGTCGGCGACAAGATCCGGCTCACCAGCCTGCCCGACGACCACGGCCCCGACGACATCGACCTCATCATCCGCGGCTACAAGGAGACCGTCAGCGAGACCAAGTGGCTGATCACCTTCAACTGCACGCCCGCCGCCCCCTACGACGTGCTGCAGCTGGACGCCGGCGAGTACTCCCGCCTCGACACCGGCGGCTCCGAGCTCGTCTTGGGCATCGACACCACGGCCACCTCCCTGCCCGTCGCCACCACCGGACTCGCCCTGTGGACCACCGACAGCGGTGACCTGCCGTTCGACATCGCCATCGGCGGCGAGCGGATGACCGTCACCGCCGTCACCGGAGCCGCGCAGGACACCTTCACCCGGAGCGTCGCCAACGGGTGGGGCACTGCGGACTCCGGGCAGGCGTGGACCAGGGCCGGCGGCTCGGCGGCGGACTTCTCCGTCAACGGAACCGTGGGGCAGCACTCGATCGCCACACTGAACGCCCCGAGGTCGACCACCATCCCGGTCGCCTCCGCGGACACCGACACCGTGTTCGACTGGTCCCTGTCCGTGGTGCCGACCGGCGACAACGTGTTCATCAACGCCATGGCCCGCCGCGTGGACGGCAACGACTTCTACTACGCGCGCGTGCAGATCGCCGCCGGCGGTGCGATGACGCTGACCATCCGCAAAATGGTCGCGGGCGTCGACACCCAGCTCGCCACCTACGCGACCGGGCTCACCTACGTGGCCGCCACGCTGTACTCACTGCGCTTCACCCTGACCGGCGACACCCTGTCCGCGAGCGTCTGGCCGGCCGCCAACAGCGAGCCGCCCACCCCGCAAGCCACGGCCACGGACACGTCGTTCACCGCTGCCGGGCTCTTCGGGTTCCGCACACAGGCGGGCGCATCGCTCACCAACACGCTGCCGATCACCGCGTCCATGGACAACCTGACCGCCACCCCGCAGCTGATGACGGTGACCCGCTCCGCCAACGGCGTCATCAAGAGCCACAGCGCAGGCGCCAAAGTCGGCCTCGCCAAGCCCGTCGTCCTGCCCCTGTAAGGAGGAACCACCCGTGGTCTACGTCCCCTTCACCGCCGGGCAGAAAGCCACCGCCGACCTGCTCACCACCCAGCTCATCGAAGAGATCATGCCGTGGACGCTGTGGTCCTCGATCGGGTCCTTCGCCACCAACTTCTCTGCCAACGTCGGCAACCCGCCCATGATGCGCAAGGTGAGGATCCTCGGCGTGGAGCGCTGGGAGTACACCGGCCGCATCCAGGTCGCCACCCTGACCGCGAACGTCGACACCCTCGCATTCACCTTCAACACCGGCTACCGGCCCGTGGCCGAGCAGGGCTGGCCGCTCCTCGGCGCCGCATCCGCGTTCTACAGCGTGCGCACCACCCTGCAGACCAGCGGACAGCTCCGCGTCGGCGTCCCCACCGCCGCCGGCGCAGGCACGAACGCGATCATCCTGAACGGCGCCTACATCGACGACCCGCTCTGACCCCACACCCCGCCACCGCCAGCCCCGCGCCGCCGGCCGGGGCTCTCGTCATTCCTGGAGGCCCCGTGTCCCCGCATCATCCCGCCGTCGCCAGCCTGCTCCGGCACTTCGCCCACGACCACCTGCCCGAGCCGCTCCAGTCGGTCAGCCGCCCATTCGGCGACCTCGCGCACGGCCTGGCCGACCGCGACGACCTCGACGGCCCCGAACTCACCGTCGCCCTGCGCAAACTCCTCGAGGCCAAGGACTGCGCCGTACGGGCCGCGCTCCCCGCACCGGACAGGACCACCTGATGGCCACACCCATGACCCCCGACCAGTGGATCGAGGCCCTGCGCGCGGAGGGCGTCACCGACATCGTCGAGATGCCCGGCTGGCGCACCCACAACCGCGGGCAGCGTGGCGACGGCTGGGGCGATGTCCACGCCACGATGGTCCACCACACTGCGGGCGAGGGCCCGGGGATGCCGGCCTACGTCTTCAACGGCTCGGCCGACCTGCCCGGCCCGCTGTGCCACGACTTCCTTGCCCGCTCCGGCCGCCTCTACCTCGTCGGCAACGGCCGCGCGAACCACGCGGGCATGGTCGCCCGCAACGCCTACAACGCGGTCCTGAACGAGGAGAGCCACCACCCCGAGCCCGGGCCCGACGAGCTCGACGGCAACGCTGTCTCCTACGGCCTGGAGGTCGAGAACGACGGCTCCGCCGGCCGCGCGTGGCCCGCGAAGCAGTACGACGTCGCCGTCCGCGTCCAGGCCGCCCGCTGCCGCTTCCACAACTGGTCCGCGGACAGCGTGTGGGCCCACAAGGAAGCCACCCGACGCAAGCCGCTCGACCCCCGCCGCGACATGGACGACTTCCGCAGGGACGTCGCCGAGCGGCTCGAGCACCCACCGGGCTGGAACCCCGGCACCACCACCCCCGAGGAGGACGACATGGACCCGGTCGACGTGTGGGCGTACACGGGCAAAGGCGTGTCCCGTGACGCGTACTGGCACCTGCGTGACACGAACACGCTGGCGCTGCAGGCCCGCAACGAGACCCGCAACGTGGCGGCCAAGCTCGACGCCCTGAAGGCTCCCGAGCTCACGCCCGAGCAGCTCGACACGCTCGCGGCCAAGGTCGCCGCGCACCCCACCCTCGCCGAGCAGATCGCCGAGCTCGTCGCCACCAAGCTCGCCACCCGCCTCGCCAACTGAACGGAGCCCCCCTCGTGAACCTGCTCGCTTCCCTCCTGCGTACCATCGTCCCGCTGCTCGCCGGATGGGTCCTGACCGTGACCGGCGCCCTCGGTATCGACGTCGACTCCACGGCCGTCGCGGGCGGCATCACCGTCGCCGTGACGGCCGCCTACTACGCGCTCCTCCGCCTGGCCGAGGAGGCCGCCGCCCGCATCGGCTGGGAGCCGCTCAGGCTCGTCGCGGGACTCCTCCTCGGCTGGGCCCGCCCGCCCGAGTACCAGGCACCCACAGGAACCGTGCCCGTCCGCCTCCGCCTCGACAAGGAAGCCATGCACACGGACTTCGTCGAGGCTCTGCGCCGCGCGGGCCGGGACGTGGAAGGCCGCCTGTGACGCCGACCGAGTCGGGACAGGTCGCCCTGGAACTGGAGAGAATGCACGGCACGATGAAGGAAGGGTTCGCCCGCGTCGACGGCGCCCTCGCACTCCTCGTCCACCGGTCCGACCAGACCGACCGCGCGTTGGGTGAGCACCGTGACGCGCTCACGGCCGTCGAGAGCCGTGTGGACACGCTGGAAGCTGTCGCGAAGGCTGCGGCGGACCACGGTCCGCGTATCTCCTCGGTCGAGCGGCTCGTGTGGATCGGCGTCGGTATGGCGACGCTCGGTGGTACGGCTGGCGGCTGGGCGATCAGCTTGCTCACGAACTGACACCACGCCCCCTGTCTGGCCTTCGGGCCGGGCAGGGGGCAGTTTTCTGCGTTCTGGATCACACGACAAGAGCCTTGCCCCATACCCTGGTAGGTGTCGAGGCTGACCAGAGATAGGGGCAAGGCCGTGTCATTCGATGCTACCCCGGACCCGTACGCAGACCCCCTGCGATTCGGGCAGAGAATGCAGATCCTCCGCCAGCGGCGCGGCATGACGCAGACGGTGCTCGCCGGCCTCATCGGCAAGTCGCTCGACTGGGTCAAGCAGGTCGAGAGCGGGCGCATCGAGGATCCCGGCCTCGGCACAGTGCTGAGGACCGCCGAGGCCCTCAGGGTCCGGGACCTCTCCGAACTCACAGGACGCACCGACATGCCTGCTCCTCTCTTTGCTGGCCCCGGCCACCCGCGGCTCGCGGCCGTCCGCGCCGCGGTCGACGCCCTGCCCTTCGGCGCCCCTGTGGCGGCCCCGCCCCGCGCCGAGCACCTTGCAGCGCGGCTCGCCCTCGCCTGGAAGTCCAGGCACGAGGCGCCGAACCACCGTGAGATCGTGGGCGGCCTGCTCCCGGGACTTATCCGGGACGCGCACCTTGCTGTGCAGTACGCCGAGGCGCCGGCCGAGTGGCGCGCGGCGCAGGCCGTGCTGAGCGAGGTCTACAGCCTCAGCCAGTTTTTCCTGGCCTACCAGCCGGACGCGTCTCTCCTCTGGCGGGTGGCGGAGCGCAGCATGGTTGCCGCCGCCCAGTCCGCCGATCCGCACGCCATCGGCGTCTCCGCCTGGCTCATGGCGCAGGCGCACCGAGACTCCGGGCCCGACCACTACGACGCCGCCGACGCCGTCACCGTGCGGGCCCTGGAGCACCTCACCCCGCTACTCGCGGACGCCGACGAGAGGGTCCTCGCCATCGCCGGGGCACTCCGCTTCGAAGCCGGGTACACCGCGGCCCGTCGCGGGAGGAAAGGCGCAGCGTGGAGCCACTGGAGCCAGGCCCGGAAGATGGCGAATGCCCTGCCTGCGGACTACTTCCACCCCGTAACCTCCTTCTCCCAGGCCATCATCGGCGCGCACGCGCTCACTGTGGCCGTCGAGCTGCACGCGGGCCCGGAGTCCGTACGGCAGGCCGCGCGCGCAGACGCCACGACGATCCCGTCCCGGCCGCGCCGGGCGCGGCACCGCATCGAGGAGGCCCGCGGCTACCAGCTCGACGGGCAGCCGGACGTCGCGATCGCCACGCTGGAGAAGGCGCACGAGGCCGCGCCGGAGACGATTCGGTACAACGGCTACGCGAAGGCGCTGATCCTGGAGGAATGCTCGGCGCGGCCTGCCAGCCGTCGGCGCCGGGCGTCTGAGCTGGCCGTGAAGGTGGGCCTGTTGGCAGCCTAGGGCGGGGTGGAGTTTCCTACACCCTCCCATCGTGGGGCGCGCCTACCGTCGTTGATACCGCAGGTCACGGCGACGGTAGGGAGCGGCCATGCGCGAGCAGATCGAGCACGACAGAGCAGACGAACCCGCGTCCGGGGTCGAAGTCGACTTCGCAGGCATCCTCCTTCATGCGTGCGACGTGTTCGAGGAGCAGGCTGAGGCCGCCGCCGAACACGACATCGCCGAGGCGCTCGCGCTGCGGCACCACCCCGGAAACATCGCCCTCGCGGACCTCACCGACCGGCTGCTGTCCCGCTGCGAGGGGCTGTCCGGCGGCGTCGAGGGAATCCCCGCCGCCGAGCGGAACGCGCGCGCGGCCGGGGTCTTGAAGACCTGGGCGGCGCTGAAGGAAGACGGACCCGACGATGGTCCGCTTGGCACCTGGTCGTACACCCGGCATCTCGCGTTGACGGCCCGGGTGATGGTCCGCGTCCTTCGCGAACGCCGCGCCTCACAGCAGGCGATCGGCGCCGCCTTCATCGGCCGGACCAACATGCCCCCGCTCGCCCCCGACGTCCGGTGAGCGACGAGCGACGGCAGCTCGTGTACTGCCTCGTCGTGGCCGTACTGCTGATCACTATCGGGATCGGCATCGCCACCCCCTGATCGCCCGTCTCGGTCAGCCGTCCCCCGTACGGGTGGCCGAGGCGGGTCAGCACAGCGCACCCGCGGCCGACGCACCACGCTGGACCGAGACCTAAGGGAGATGATCCGCATGGAGCACAGGCCGCCGTCATGTCCGCGATGCCCGGCGCAGCCGGCCCTTTGGAAGGACACCACCACCGCCATTCCGGCCGCGCCGGACAGGTGGCGATGGTTCTGCACCGGCTGCAAGGGCTACTGGGCGCCCACACCGACCCAGAAGGAGAGGTTCACCCATGGGACACCAGCAGGATCACGCCACGCCGTGCGGTAGGCAGTTACCCGATGGCGGCCAGTGCCCCGGCACACGGTCGACCGTGTACGTGTACGACGATCACGGCAACTGCATCTCCCAGCAGATGTACAACTGCAACGTCTGCGGCCAGTAGCCGCAAAGCACCGCCCCGGCCGGACCGGCCCACGCCGCAGGCGGGGGCTACCTCACGAGCTCGGCGAGCGGCACGTTCAACACGTAAGCGATCCGCAGAAGGACTGTCAGGCTCGGGTTGGCACGGCCGGCCTCGATGGCTTGCAGGGTGGCGCGATCAATCCTGGCCGCCAGATAGACGCGCTCCTGGGTCAAGTTCTGGTGGAGCCGTACGGACCGGAGCTTGACCCCTATCGCCCGTTGGCGCTCGTAGATCCATGAGTCGTCGTCAGGCAGTTCTCGCACCCGGTCAACGGTTGACCGGGTGCGATCACTTGTCGGCTGAATAAAATCAGCATTTTTTGATCTTCAAGCGCGCGAGTACACCCCGCCGCCGAGAGATTCAGCGGCCTATGGCAGCTTGCGCTCCTCGGTCCCCGCCCACCAGATCATCACCTGGTAGGTCGAGCGCATACCCAGAGAACGCCGCAAGGCCGCCAGCTCCCGGGCAATCACGCGCTCACTCCAACCCGAGCGCTCGGCGATCTGCTGCTGCCCATCGCCGAGTTCCATACAACGAAGGATGTCCCGTTGCCTCGCCGTACTGACTGCCCCCGCCGCGTTGGCCCGCGCCTGGTTCCACGGCGTTGCCGCCTCCCAGGCCTTAGCGAACACCTCGCCGGCCCACGACACCGAGGCGATATCAGTCACATGCCAGCCAGCGTCAGCTTCGGCCGGAACGACCGAGTTGCCCACGAACAGGTGCCGTCCGTCAACGATGACCATGCGCGGCGGCAACTGTCGCCCGACGCGGACCTCGCCCCCGACGGACAGAAACGCGTCCGCCAACTCGACGGTCACCTCATGCTCGAGTGCTGCTGCGCTGTACAGGTAGCGAACCCGAGCGCCCCGTTCGAGAAGGGCACGGTCGCGCCTCACCCCGCGCCACTGCACTTCAGGGTCCCGATCCACCGGATCGGCGGGCTGCAGAGTGAGAAGCTCTGTCGACGCTCCGGCGATGATGTGCTCAATTCGCTCGTTCATCAACTGCTTAGAGTGGACGAGCTCGGACGCCGTACCTCCGAACATCCGGTTGGCGTTGTATACGCCGGAGAGGGCTTCGATATCGGGGATCCGCTCCATGCGGGTGGCCAGCGCCATGAGCTCTTCCCGTACTGCGCCCAGGAGCGCGTGAGCAGCCACACGGGGATCCCGAGCCACCTGGCGACCCTCCACCCGTTCAACGAGACGCAAGTCCTCCAGGCGGGCTACAGCCGCCTCGTCGGCGGACCCCGCCCCGGTGACGATCGCCTCGTACGCCTCAGCCTCGGAGTCCGTCAGGTCCCCCTTGACACTGCGCCCCGGTTCCATAACACCGCTCCTCGCGCTCGTCTGGATTCCGCCGGGCGGAAAGCCGCCCGTTGGAATGGCTTGGAACTTGCCCTATGCACATGACAGCCTACGTTCAGCTAGAAACTTGCGGAAGCTTGTTCGATTACTGGTTGAATCTGGGAGGGAATCATGAAGAGGATGATCGTGCGTCTCACCACCGTGGCACTGCTCGCGGGCGCTGGCGCGCTCACAGCCGCGTCTGCGTCACACGCCGATGATTCTGGATGGGGAGCGCCTCCAGCCGCCGAGCACGCACCAAGCGCCGCGCCCCTCGACAGCCCGACGCCGAGCTCCTCGGCCGGGTCGACGGCGAACGACTCCGGCTGGGGATAGGCCCTCGCCCGCACGACGGTCGCTCGCCCACCACGCCCCACTTGGCGGGCGAGCTCACAGACAGGCCCAGCGCACAGCGCACGGGGGGACACTCACTGAACCGGCAATCCGGGGATGGGTGGGATATAGGTGACGGAGCTCATCCGCGTCATCGTCCTGGGGGTGATCGCCACTGGCGTGATCGCCCTGTTCGCACTGATCAGGTCGCTGCACCGGCAGATCGACGACCTGCGCACGGAAGTGGCAATCGCTCGAATCGAGGGGGTGCTCAGCGGCACCCCGACCGCACCTGTTGCGGCCCCTGCCCCACGCGAACGCCTCCAGCAGGGCGTGTGCGTGCTCGCAGGAGCCGCGGTCGGCGCTCTTACGACGGCGGCGGTCTGGCTGGTTTCAGGCTGACACAACACCACGACGCCCCTGCAGCCCTGACCGCTTCTCGCGACCGCGCTGCAGGGGCGTCGACGTGCCTCGGGCTACGCGACGTCCACAGAACGGAGCTTGGTCCGAGAGCCTGCGAGCGCCGACTCAATGGTCTCCATGGCATCATCGTCCGCCTCGGGCAACAGATGGCCGTAGAGGTCGCTCGTGGTCTTGATCGACTCGTGGCCAAGGCGCCGTTGCACGTAGGTCAGGGGGTGCCCGGCGGAGATCAAGGCGGCCGCATGGGAGTGCCTCAGGTCGTGCGGAGTCGGGTTCTTGTAGACGGGCAGCACGCCGGCTTTCTTGGCCTTGCGGACCGCGCGCTGCCACCGGTCCCCGAACGTCGAGTAGTGCAACCGCTGGCCCTCGTCGCCAGTGAAGAACAGGCCGTCGTCCTCGAGTTGCTCGACGCGTCGCAGTTCCTCAAGGGCCTCTACCACTGTGGCGCTCACTCGGATGGTCCGCCGCCCGCGCTTCGACTTCGGCATTCCGATGTAGTAACCGCCGTTTCCGTCCTTTTTCCACGCTCGGTGCACCTGAAGGCGTACGCGAGCCGTGCCGGCGTCGAGAACACAGAAGGGCGCCAGGGCTGTGATCTCGCTGTAGCGCGTGCCCGTGCCGTACTTGACGTCCAGCATCAACTGGTCCTGGCGGAGGGTGAAGTGCGCTCTGATACCAGCGACCTCTTGGGGGGTGAGGAACTCGATGTCCTCGTCGTCGCCAGCAGTTCCTCCGTCGTCTGCGCGCGGCAGGACGGTTCTCTCACAGGGGTTACGCGCGCGCAGAGGCGGCTCGGCCTGGACGGCTTCGTTAAGGATGCTGGAGAGCAGCCCGTGGAGATTGCGGATCGTCTTCGGGGACATCTTTCGGTTGAGCGGCCCCCGGCCCTTGCGCACCTTCGTCTGCTCCAGGATGCGGACCCACCCTCGAACGGTGTCGCTGCTGAAGTGCTCGGTGCTGCGGACGTCGCACTCACCAAAGGTCGGGAACACGTACATCTCAAGCTCGCGCATGCACGCCTTGCGGTAGTGCTCCTCGATACCGGTCTTGAGTTCGATCACCCGAGTGGCGTAGGTGCGAAACCGATAGCGGGTCTCATCGTCGGCAGCGTCGGCAACGATGTACCCCTGGCCCTTGACCCAGCCCGCCGGCCATCGCTGCCCGGCCTCGTCCACAGCCTCCTTGAAGAGGTCGGCTGCGGACTTGCCCTTGTCGTCTCCATCGAACTTCTCCGTGGCCCACTGGGGGTCGCCGCTGCGGCGTCCCGCGTCACGCCACTTCACCTGATAGCTGGTGATCTCTCCAGCGCGGTTCTTCCGCGCATGCACGCTCGCCATGCTGGGACCGTAGCCCAACGCGTTCCCAATGTGTTCCCGCACGGGAAAAGGATCACGGCGGAAACCCGCCATACATGCAGGTAGATCGCTTGCGTGGAGCTGTGCCCGGAACCGGACTCGAACC